>CAYFND010000010.1:3226-4453 GCA_964344405.1 uncultured Treponema sp.
TCATCCCATTCAGATTGCTTTGTTGTTACAAAAAGATTATACGGTTCAACAACATTTTTAGAGATTGCGTCGTTCAACAACTGATATTTATCAAATTCATAGAAAACGACTTTGGAATCAAGATAATAATCATCCTTTTTTAGTTTTAATTTTGTACCTTCAGCAAAAGAAAAACCTGCCATAGCAGATAACATTAAAATCAAAGTTATAATATGTTTCTTCATAATTTTCTCCATTTAATTAATAATTATAGTCAATTCATGCTCAAATGAATATTGTTTCTTGTTTATTTGAATATAATTTTTGACTTTCACTTCACAAAAGATAGAGATTTCGTTACTATTTACAGATACATGGAGCAATTATGATACAAAGCATTTTAATTGAAGGATTAATATACGGAATAATGGTTCTGGGTGTTTTTACAGCTTTCCGCGTTTTAAATTTCTGCGATATGACTGTAGACGGTTCCTTTCCTATGGGCGGCTGTATTTTAGCGGCGTGCCTTATAAACGGAGTTTCTCCTTTGCTGGCAATAATTCTTGCTTTCATTGGTGGAGCGCTTGCCGGTTTATGTACAACTTTTATCTACACAAAATTTAAGATTCCAGATTTGCTTTCCGGAATTTTAATGATGACAATGCTTTATTCTATAAATCTAAGAATTATGTCTAACAAAGCCAATGTTTCTTTCTTAAAAGTTGACACTCCTTTTTCAAAAATCACTTCGTTTATGCAGAATACATTTCCTTCAATTCCTTCAGACTGGGGAATTTTGATTTTCCTACTGATTTTTGTGATTGCCTTGAAATGCCTTCTTGATTTGTTTTTTCACACAGATATGGGACTTTCCATGGGCGCCCTTGGTTCTAATGAACAGATGATAATATCACAAGGCGTGAATCCACAGATTCTACGGGGAATCGGCATTTGTTTTGGAAACGGACTTGCCGCTGTAGCTGGAGCATTTGCCGCGATGTACAACGGATTCGCTGATGTTGGAAGCGGTTCCGGCGTTATTGTAAGCGGACTTGCGTCTTTGATGATTGGTGAATTCGTTTTAAGGTCAAATAAAATTTCAATTCAAACCCTTCGAGTCATCGTTGGTTCAATTATCTACCGGGCGTTGATGTTTATTGGAAGAAGTTACGGTTACAAAATAGGACTGACAAGCAATGACTTAAAACTGATAACAGGATTGTTAATCATCTTATGTCTGGTTATTTC
>CAYFND010000010.1:4463-16651 GCA_964344405.1 uncultured Treponema sp.
GCACTGCACAAGGAGGGACGCATGATTACTCTTGAAAATATAAATATGACTTTTAATCCCAACACCGCGGATGAAAACAAAGCGTTAAAAAATATCAACCTCAAAATAAACGAAGGCGATTTTATAACAATTATCGGCTCAAATGGAGCTGGGAAATCAACTCTATATAATGTAATTTCTGGAACAGTTATTCCTTCTTCTGGAAAAATTTTCTTTGAATCTGAAAAAGGCAAAAAAGAAATCACAAATGACAAAGAATATTTGAGGGCAAGCTTTATCGGACGAATCTTTCAAAATCCATTGCTTGGAACAGCCGGAAAGATGTCTTTGGAAGACAATATGATTATTTGCAGCAAAAAAGGTTGGAAAGGCTTGAAAATCAGCTTGAACAATAAAAAAAGAGCTGAATTCAAAGAAAAACTCAAACTGTTGAATATGAATCTTGAAAACAGGCTGCATGACAACGTTGAACAATTTTCCGGCGGGCAAAGACAAGCTTTAACTCTGTTGATGTCTGTTATGTCCCACCCGTCTTTACTCTTGTTGGACGAACACACAGCCGCCCTTGATCCAGAGAATGCAAAGATTGTAATGGAATTAACACGCAAATTTGCAAAAGAATACAACCTCACAGTAATGATGATAACTCACAATATCCAACAGGCATTGGATTACGGGAACAGGCTTTTGATGATGGACAACGGTGAAATCTTAATGGATTTATCTGAAGAAGAAAAGAAAGAGCTTACAATGAAGGATCTGGTTGAAAAGTTCAAACTGATGAAGAATCAAGAAATCACAAACGACAGAATGATTCTTCAGTAAGAATAAATTTATTGATAAAAGTTTACATTAAGTTCAATTTATTGTATTCTTGCAACAACATTTTTAGGGTTGGGATTTACGAAGGTAATTAATTTTATGAAGTTGACAATGACATCACTCCATGAAGTTGAAGTTTGCGTTGCAGACAAAATATAAAACGCATTTTTAATTAAATGCAAGAAGAGAAGAAGGTTCACCATGAAACTTTCAAATTTAGTAAAAACTGGTCTTCTGCTTATTTGCGGATCATTGTTTTTAAACGGTTGCTCAAAGACGAGTAAAATAAAAATCGGCGTAATTCAACTTGTTGAACACCAAGCATTGGATGCTTCTTATCAAGGATTTGTTGATGGATTAAAAGAAGCTGGATATGTTGACGGCGAAAACATCACAATTGACTATCAGAATGCACAAGGTGAACAAGCCAACTGTCAGACAATTGCACAGAAACTTGTAAATGATAGAGATGATTTAATTCTTGCTATTGCAACCCCTGCAGCTCAAGCTGTTGCAAACTTAACAACAACTATCCCTATTTTAGTAACAGCTGTTACAGACCCAGAAACTGCAAAATTAGTAAAATCAAACAGCAAACCAGGAACAAACGTTTCTGGAACTTCAG
The DNA here is from genome assembly GCA_964344405.1 of uncultured Treponema sp. GTDB lineage: Bacteria > Spirochaetota > Spirochaetia > Treponematales > Treponemataceae > Treponema_D. Next base: position 5,911 of record CAYFND010000010.1, read on the forward strand.
ATTTAACACCAGTTGCAGCTCAAATCAAATTATTAAAGAAAATTGTTCCAAATGTTGAAACAGTTGGATTTATGTATTGTTCAAGCGAACAGAATTCAATCTTCCAAATTGACTTGGCTAAAAAAGAATGCGACAACTTGGGAATTAAATATATTGAAGGTTCAGTTTCAAATTCAAACGAAATTCAGCAAGTCGCTCAAAGTTTGGTTGGAAAAGTTCAAGCTATCTACTGTCCAACAGACAACATGATTGCAGCTGGAATTGCCACTGTAGCAATCGTTGCTAATCCTGCAAAAATCCCAATCATCTGCGGTGAAGAAGGAATGACAAACGCCGGCGGTCTAGCTACATACGGAATCAACTATTATGAACTTGGTAAACAAACTGCAAAACAAGCCGTAGCAATCTTAAAAGACGGAAAGAATCCTGCTGATATGCCGATTGAATATCTGGAAAACTGTTCACTTACAGTTAATCAAGATACAGTAAAAGCTCTTGGAATTGAACTTCCATCTGATTTATAAAATAAAAGTATAAGGACTAATTACCATGGGTATTATATTTGCAATGGAAGGAGCTGTAGCTCAAGGAATTTTATGGGGAATAATGGCTCTTGGAGTTTATTTAACTTTTAGAATTCTAGATTTTGCTGATTTAACAGTTGAAGGAACATTTGCCACTGGTGGATGTGTAAGCTCTATGTTATTAATTCAAAACGTAAATCCTTTGATTTCTGTTATTGTTGCTTTTTTAGCTGGAGCTTTGGCCGGTGTTATAACTGGAGTTCTTCACACTAAATTAAAGATTGCAAAAATTCTTGCAGGTATTCTGCCCATGATAGCTTTATACTCAATCAACATTAGAATTATGAATGGAAAACCTAACAATTCTTTGCTGGGTGTTTCTACAATAATGACTTTCTGGGAAACTCACCTTGGATTAGATAAAACTTTAGTTTCCCTTATAATTGGAGTTTTGTTCACCATCGTTATTATCGCCCTTTTGTATTACTTCTTTGGAACAGAACTTGGCAGCGTAATTAGAGCAACCGGTAACAACGAAAAAATGGTGCGTGCCCAAGGTGTAAACACTGATTTTACAAAAATAATCGGACTTGCACTTTCAAATGCACTTGTTGCACTATCCGGCGCCTTGGTTTCTCAGAGCCAGGGTTATGCTGATGTTGGAATGGGAACAGGTTCAATTGTAATTGGACTTGCTTCTATTATTATTGGTGAAGTTTTGTTTGCAAAAGCCCATTCATTCATCGTTGTTTTAATTGGCGTTGTCTGCGGTTCAATTGTCTACCGTATGATAATTGCCGTAGTTCTTCAACTTGGAATGAAATCTTCTGACTTGAAGCTTTTAACAGCAATTTTAGTTGCAATAGCATTGGCAATTCCTGTAATCAAAAAGAATTTATCAAAAAAACGAATTGTACCTGATGACGATTTAGAAATCCAAAACATGTAAAAAGGGAGCGAATCGAATGTTAACACTTGAACATATTTATAAAACATTTAATACAGGCACAATTACAGAAAAAAAAGCATTAAAAAATATTAATTTGCATCTAGCTCCTGGTGATTTTGTCACAATTATCGGTGGAAACGGAGCTGGAAAATCAACTTTATTAAATCTGATAGCCGGAGTTCATGAAAGTGACTGCGGAAAAATCATTCTGGATGGAGAAGATATCACCCTTCAAAAAGAATATAAACGTGCAAAAAATCTAGGAAGAGTTTTTCAAGATCCAATGATGGGAACAGCCTCAAACATGGAGATTGAAGAAAACCTTGCTATGGCATATAGAAGAGGTCATAAAAGAACTCTAAACTGGGGAATTAAAGCTTCAGAACGTTCATTTTATCAAGAACAATTGGCTATGCTTGATTTAGGACTTGAAGACAGAATGAAAACAAAAGTCGGACTTCTTTCTGGCGGTCAGCGTCAGGCAATCACATTGTTGATGGCATCTCTTCAACAACCAAAACTTCTTCTGTTGGATGAACACACTGCGGCCCTTGACCCAAAAACAGCAAAAAAAGTCCTTGATTTAACAAATCAAATTGTAGAAAAAAATCATCTTACAACTTTTATGGTAACCCACAACATGAAGCAGGCAATTGCCATGGGAAACAGATTGATTATGATGAACGAAGGCAGAATTATTTATGATGTTTCTGGTGAAGAAAAGAAAAAACTGGAAGTTTCGGATTTATTAAATAAATTTGATGAAGTGAGCCACGGAACATTCGCAAATGACAGAATGATTCTGGGTTCATAGAATAATTTTTCATTAAAAATACAATAAAAAAGCACACCGACAGTTTAATATCCTGTTGATGTGCTTTTTTTTTCAATTGTTAATTTTTAACACAATCCTAACAATTCTTTTACACAGTTTACACAAATAAATACTAATTTTTAGACAACAAAAAGCAGAAAAGAAAAAGCTTTTATAAGAAAAGAGGTATTTTATGAAAAAAAATCTTAGAAACATTTTAGTTGGAATTGCTGGATTGGCATTGATTTCAACTTCATTAATTGGTTGTGGAAGCAATAGTTCAGATGAAATAACTGTAATCTCAAGAGAATCTGGTTCTGGAACAAGGGGCGCTTTTGTTGAACTTTTTGGAATTGAAAAGAAAAATTCTGAAGGTAAAAAAATTGACTATACAATCACTTCAGCAGATATTTCCAATTCAACAGAAGTTGTAATTCAGTCTGTTTCTGGAAACGACAACGCAATCGGTTACATTTCTTTAGGTTCATTGAACACTTCAGTTAAAGCATTAAACATAGACGGTGCGACAGCAACTGTAAAATCAATTAAAGACGGTTCTTACAAGATTTCACGTCCGTTCAACATTGTCCTAAAAAATGACAACAATGATGAAAAAGTTCAAGACTTTGTAGATTTCATCCTTTCTTCAGACGGACAAGCTGTTGTAGAAAACAAAGGCTACATTTCTGTAGAAACAAATCCTTCTTACACATCAAAAGGATTAAGCGGAAAAATCACAGTTGCAGGTTCATCTTCTGTATTCCCTGTTATGGAAAAACTTTCTGAAGCTTATCAGAAATTAAACCCAAACATGACGATTGAAGTTTCTCAAAGTGATTCTGGAACTGGAATTACAAGTGCTACACAAGGTGTATGTGATATTGGAATGTCCAGTAGGGATTTAAAAGATTCTGAAATTGAAAAGGGAATCAAATCTGTAAAAATAGCTATCGACGGTGTTGCTGTAATTGTTAATCAGAACAACAAATTAAGCAACATTTCTAAAGAAGATGTTTGTTCAATCTACACAGGAACTATCACAAATTGGAGTCAAGTAAAATAGAACTCACATTAATTCAAACGAATAAAGACACAAAGAAGAATTATATGAATAAATCTGAAAAAAAGAAAAATAGTTTACCAAAAGAATCATTCATGCACGGGTTATTCTTTGTAACAGCCTGCGTATCTGTACTTGCTGTAATTCTAATCTGCGTCTTTATTTTTGCAAATGGAATTCCAGCCATTGTAAAAATTGGATTCAAGAACTTCTTGTTTGGAACAGTCTGGGCGCCGGAACAAGATGTTTACGGGATTTTCCCAATGATTATTGGAAGTTTTGTTGTTACAGCCCTTGCCCTTTTATTCGGAGTTCCACTTGGATTAATTACAGCTGTGTTCTTGGCAAGATTCTGTCCAAAACCATTGTATACACCTTTAAAAAAAGGAGTTGAACTTTTAGCAGGAATCCCTTCTGTTGTATACGGATTCATCGGACTTACAGCAGTCATTCCAGTAGTTAGAAAACTGGCCGGTGGAAGTGGAGCAAGCATTCTTTCTGCAGCCATAGTTCTTGCTATCATGATTTTACCAACAATCGCAAGCGTCAGCGAAACTTCAATCCGTGCGCTTCCGACTGAATACTACGAAGGTTCGCTTGCTTTGGGCGCCTGCCGGGAGCGGAGCATCTTGTTTGTTGAACTTCCAGCTGCAAAAAGCGGAATCATGGCGGGAATCATCTTGGGATTGGGACGCGCGGTTGGTGAAACAATGGCCGTCATCATGGTGGCAGGAAATCAAGCAGTACTACCACGCGGTCTTACAAAAGGAATTAGAACAATGACAGCCAACGTCGTTCTAGAAATGGGATACGCTTCTGGACTTCATAAAGATGCTTTGATTGCAACAGCAGCTGTTCTATTCATTTTCATTTTGTTAATCAATTTGAGTTTTATGTTGATAAAGAATAAAAAGAGTTAATTCAAGGAAATATTATGAAACAAACGACACAATCAAGATTGATAAAAGGAATTGTTTACACAGTAGCTTCATTTGTTGGATTAACCATTTTAGCTCTTGTGCTCTACATAATTTATCTAGGACTTCCAAACATCAAGCTTAGTTTATTTGAAAGGAATTACAACAGTGAGAATGTCTCTTTATTTCCAGCAATGATAAACACACTGATTGTAACATTTGTAACATTGTTGTTCACAATTCCAGTTGGAGTTGGTTCAGCAATTTATTTGAACGAATATGCAAAGGCTGGAAACAAGTTTGTAAAAGTCATAAGAATCACAACAGAAACTTTATCTGGAATTCCGTCAATTGTATTCGGACTCTTTGGATTCTTGCTTTTTGTAACAACATTAAAATGGCAGTTCAGCTTATTGGCTGGTTGCTGCACTCTTTCAATCATGATTCTACCTGTAATTATCAGGACAACGGAGGAATCATTAATGGACGTCCCACTTTCCTTTAGAGAGGCAAGCTACGCCCTTGGAAGTGGAAAACTCAGAACTGTATTCAAAATTGTTTTACCATCTGCCAGCTACGGAATTATAAACGGCATTGTATTGAGTGTCGGACGCATTATTGGTGAAACGGCGGCATTAATCTACACAGCCGGAACAGTTGCCCACATTCCAAAAACTTTAATGGGAAGCGGACGAACCCTTTCTGTTCATTTGTACCAACTTTGGTGTGAAGGACTTGCTACAAAACAAGCGTATGCAACAGCGTTAATCTTATTAGTTGTTGTGTTTTTATTAAACGGACTATCTGGATTACTCAGAAAGTTGCTTTTCAAAAAGATATAGGAAGTAAAGATGGAAAATAAAATAAGTATAAAAGATTTGGATTTATTCTACGGAAACTTTCAAGCCCTTCACAATATTAATTTGGATTTACCAGAAAATGAAATCACAGCTTTTATTGGACCGAGCGGTTGCGGCAAGTCAACTTTACTAAAATCATTAAACAGGATGAACGACTTGGTTGATAACTGCAAGATAAAAGGATTAGTAACACTTGACGGCCAAGATATTTACAACGATTTGGACATAAACATCCTACGAAAAAGAGTTGGAATGGTCTTTCAAAAACCAAATCCTTTCCCAATGAGCATTTACGACAACATTGCGTACGGACCTAGAACTCACGGAATTACAAAAAGAGCAGATTTGGATGAAATAGTTGAATCAGCCTTATCAAAAGCGGCAATCTGGGATGAAGTAAAAGACAGAATCCACAAAAGCGCACTTGGATTATCCGGCGGCCAACAACAAAGACTTTGCATAGCAAGAGCCTTGGCAATCAATCCTGAAGTTTTATTGATGGATGAACCGACAAGCGCCCTGGATCCAATTTCAACTTCAAAAATAGAAGATTTAGTCAGCGACTTGTGCAAAAATTACACAATCGTAATGGTCACTCACAACATGCAACAAGCCGCCCGTATAAGTGGAAAGACGGTTTTCTTTCTTTTGGGAAGGATAATTGAAGAAGGCGGAACGGAACAGATTTTTTCTAATCCGCATAATAAGCAGACAGAAGATTATATAACAGGAAGGTTTGGTTGATGAGAGAATTATTTGAAAATCAGTTAAAAACTCTGAATGACAATTTGAACACGATGGGAACAATGTGCATTGACTGCATCACTTTTGCAACTCAAGCGCTGCTTACGTCACACATAGAAATAGCAGAAAAATCAATTGTTTTGGAAGACGAAATTGATGGAAAAAAGCGGGAGATTGAAAACCTCTGCATGAAAATCTTATTGAAACAACAACCTGTCGCACACGATTTGAAGACAATAAGCAATGCTTTAAAGATGATTACAGATTTGGAAAGAATTGGTGATCAAGCTTCTGACATTGCAGAAATCGCCCGCCATATTTCAATTTCACAAAGCAAGCATAGCATTCATATTGCACAAATGTCGGACTCGGTCATCAACATGACGATGGACGCTGTTCGTTCTTTTGTAACTCAAGATAAATCTTTAGCGGCAAAAGTAATTGCTCAAGATGATGATGTTGACGAATTGTTCAGCAAAATCAGAAAAGATTTGGTCAGTATGATGTGCAAAGGTATTGTTCAAAAAGAAGAATATGCAGAAGAGGCAATTTCAACATTAATGATTGCAAAATATCTAGAACGTATTGGCGACCATATTGTTAATGTTGCAGAATGTGTAGAAGATTAATGTGAACGAGTGTAAAATTAGAGTATGAAAATTTTAATTGTTGATGATGAAGAACCTATCCGTGAATTGATAAAGTACAATGTTGAAAAAGAACAGTTTAGTTCTATTTGCGCAGAAAATGGAATTGTTGCAATAAATCTTGCCAGAAAAGAAAACCCAGATTTGATAATTCTAGATTTGATGATGCCGGACATGAGCGGACTTGATGTTTGCAGAATTCTAAAAAATGATAATTCAACATCTTCAATTCCAATAATTATGGTTACCGCAAAAACTGAGGATTCAGACATAGTTTTGGGATTAGAAATAGGCGCTGATGATTATATTACAAAACCTTTCTCACCAAAGATTCTAATTGCCCGAATAAAATCAGTTCTTAGAAGATTGAATAATAAGAATTTGAACTCCAACAATCCAACTGGAGAAATCGTTCTTAAGAATTTAAAGATAAACAACGCAAAACACCAAGTTTCAATTTCTGGAAAAACTATTGAACTCAGCATGACAGAATATGACATTTTAGCGCTATTGGCTTCGCACCCTGGACAAGTCTTTTCTAGACAACAAATTATAAATGAAGTTAAAGGCAGTTCCTATCCTGTTACAGAACGTTCAATTGATGTTCAAGTTGTAAATATTCGCCACAAGATGGGAGAATCTGCATTTGACGGTTTGATTGAAACAATCAGAGGCATCGGATACAGACTTTCAGAAGATTAAAAAAGGATTAAATATGAAGAATAAAAAATTACCAATATGGTTTTTTCTGTTTTTGTTGAATGGAATATGCTTATGTGCAGGATTCTTTTTAATAATTTCAAGAAGTGTTTCCAGCACAAGAACAGCAAATGAAGTTCAAACGGAATTAAACTTAAAGACATTTTCAAATACGCTCGGTTCCGTCTTGCAGAAACAAAGTTTTTCAAGCAACAACAACCTAGACTCCTACATCAAAGAAATTGCAACAAACAATGAGGAACTAAGGCTTTCAATTATAGATAAAGACGGAATTGTAATTGCCGACTCAGAAGCACAAGACCTTTCATCTTTGCAAAACCACTCAGACAGAATAGAAATCGTTCACGCCTTGAACGGTCAAAATGGTAGAGCGATCCGCCAAAGTACAGTTTCACAAAAGGATGTCATGTACTATGCCATTCCACTTTCTCTGGATAATGAAAAAATGGTCTTGCGCCTTTCTGTTCCGCTTGAATCAACAGTTTTCTTTTCACTAAAAGAGGCATGGAACATTATTTTGTGGGGATTGATTGTTCTTTTAATAGTTTTAGCCCTGAATTTCTTGATTTCATCATATATCGTAAAAAAAATAAACATTTTGCAGGAAGCAACAGTTCAATACAAAAAAGGAAACTTTGCATTCCGCCCTTTAATCTCCTCACCAAAAGAACTGCATGAACTTGGCGATTCATTTGCCCAGATGGCTGAAACTATACAAAAAAACTTGGAAAACGTAAAAAAGCTGGAAGTTGTTAGAACAGACTTTGTTGCAAATGTTTCTCATGAATTAAAAACTCCAGTAACTTCAATCAAAGGATTTGTTGAAACATTGCTTGAAGGCGCAATTGAAGACAAAGAAACAACAAAGCACTTTCTTGAAATTATCAATTCACAGACGACAAGGCTTTCAAACATTATTGAAGACTTGCTCAATTTGTCCAGACTTGAAGGGGAAAATCAAACGCCTGAATTTAGCAAGACTGATATTGTAAAGATAACTCAAAAAACTATTGAAAGTTTTGAAAACACAGCCAAAACTAAAAAAATCTCAGTTAAATTCAATTGTGCGATTCCACAGATTTTCATCAATCTGAATGAAGGCCTCTATTGTCAAGCAATTGGAAACCTTGTTGATAACGCCATTAAATACTGTCCTGAAAACTCAACTGTAGATTGTAAAATCAGCCAGAAAGATGAAAAGAATGTCCTTGTTATTCTTGAAGACAACGGAAACGGAATTCCAGAAGAATACAAAGAACGCATTTTTGAACGGTTTTTCCGCGTAGATAAAAGCAGAAGCAGAGAAACAGGTGGCACAGGACTGGGACTTTCAATTGTTTCGCACATAATCAAGATTCACGGCGGCTCCATCATAGAAACAAAACGCCCGGATGATAAAAAAGGCGCCCGCTTTGAAATAACTCTACCAATCATCTAAGTTCTTTAAAGATTCGCAAATTTAAAAAAGCCCACAAATTCAAAACAACTGATTTTGTGGGCTTTTCACTTTTTTTATATTGTATTTTTAAATTATATTTTTATTTAATTCTGTATGTTTCACTTGGACCCAAATAACCATAAGGAAGCTTTGTAGTTTCATTATGAATTGCTATTTTCTCCAAGACAAAACACGGTGTTATAGCAAAAACTTTTAATACATTCCTGCCCTTCTTACCATTCATTTTTACAGAAGAAATACGAATATTATTTATTACATCAGTTGACCACGGTTCTTGATTATCACCAACAACAAAATCCGGAGAAACAATTTTCTTTGTCAATCTAGATTCATTCAATTCCAAACCAAACTCAAAATAATTATCTTTTGTTGCAGGATTTGACGGATTCAAATAAAAATCCAAATCAAACATTCCATCCTCAGTCAAGACAAACTCATACTGCAAATAAGGAGCGTCCTTAAAATCAGGCGAAAAATATTCAGTTACAGGTTGAACTTTCATTGCAGAAAGAGTCTTTCCATAGCCAACAAGTTCTTCAAAATTACATTTGACGTTGTCCAAACTGATTCCGCCAGCTTTTTTTGTAAAATGAGCCGCCTCAATACAAATGTAATTGTCAGTCTGAATAAACGTATTTTCAGAATAATTCTGTCCGTCAGCAATAATTGAATCTGCATCAACTTTCACTTTTACCACAGTAGAAGGAGCGTCCTCATCTTCAATCTTGATTACAACTTCACCAATTTTTTCAGCTTCATTTTTGAGCAAAGCCCTATCAACAGAAACAACAAGTTTGTCCACAAAACATTCGTTTTTACTCACAGAATCTGATGTTTTTCTAATTGAAATCCATTTTTTATCTGCAACGAACGAATAGTTTTCAACTTTTTCTGCAGAAGAGCCGGCAACAAAAATAACAGCTTCTTTCACATCAGGATTCTTAAAATCATCCAAAACTAAAGTCTTTTTTGACCAACTTAATCCACTAGTTACAAAGTCTTTTTTGTTGCACCAAACACTAATTCGTTTTTTATTCGCTCCATTCACATACGAACAAACAGGAAATTGATTCTCTTCTTCATTCCACTGAGTAAAGCCAATATGTTCAGACCAGCCCATTGCATACCAACGTCCGCCGTCAACTTTGTCATATTCATCCACCAAGTCTTTGTCTATTTTAAGACAATTTTTGATTTCCGAACAAAGTTCATTTGCCTTCATAATTCCTTTTGAAGCGAACCATTTGTTTTTTCCGCTCAAAAGCTGCATCTTCATCACATTCATTGTTCCTTTTACAGGATAATAAATCTGGCTGAAGAAGGATGGATACAGCTCAGCAGAAACCTCATCTTTCAATTTCTCAACTTTTTCTAAGATAATGTTTATTTTTTCCAAAGTCTCATCAGTTTCATCATAATTCACAGGAGAAAAAACATTTGAATTCATACATTCTGTTCGTCTGATATTCGTCAATTTTGTATAAGCTGAAAGCAAACAACTCATTTCATTTTTTTGATTTTCACTTACAGAAGGAAAAAGATTTTCTATCCACTCAGCCGTATACATTTGAGTTGTGTATTCATTCTTGCTGAATTTTTCATAATCATAAGCCAAATTCAAAAAATAAGACAAAGGGAACTCATTTGTTGCAATATCACCAACATTCACAATCCACAAATCTTTAATACCAAAATCGTAAGCGGCGCACATTTGTTCCTTCACCTTTGGCAGATAAGAAGTGTTGATCCATTCGTAGCTGAATGGTGAACCATGATAATCAAAATGATAATACATTCCGTATCCGCCGTTATGATTTCGCATTTCCTTTGTAGGAACAGTACGCAGATTTCCGTGGTTGTCATCACAAAGCATAAGTGTTACGCCGTCCAAAACTTCGCTGTTCATCAAACCCTTTGTATTTGCGTCACCATAGAAATAAGGTTCAACTTCTTTATACAAAGCTAACATTCTTGGCACTTTGTTCAAATCTGGATTAACATATTTTTGAATAAGCTCATTTTGTGTCTTTAATACATCAGAAAGCAA
>CAYFND010000010.1:16731-36579 GCA_964344405.1 uncultured Treponema sp.
CTTTTAGAGTTGCGTTTTTCAAAATTGCAGTATCAGCTTCACCACGCATTCCAACAGTTATAACATTCTCATATTTACCGCTTCTTTTTAAGCCGTCTTCCCAGAATTTTGTAATTCCTTCTTTATTGCTTCTAAAATTCCAAGCGTCACCATAAACAGAATCTTTTCCACGAAGATATCGGTACTCTTCCCCAGCCCTGCAGCATGGTTCATGATGAGACGCGCCCATAACAACACCAAGTTCATCTGCCAATCTGGCGTTTTCTTCACCAGGACCGTCATCACTAAACCTACCGGACCACATCGCCGGCCACAAATAATTTCCCTTCAATCTGAGCAATAATTCAAAAACGTGTTCATACATTTTTGCGTTGAATCCGCCAAAATGTTTAGTTGTCCAGTTTCCATAAGCCGGCCATTCGTCATTAATAAAAAATCCCCTATATTTTACAGAAGGTTCTTTAGAAACACAGTTTTCAGATTCAGATATTTCAATTTCATCTTTTTTTGCAGGAATGATATTAGCCCAATCCACCAAAGGACTAACGCCTATCAATTGCGACAAATGGAACAAACCATAAATAGTTCCCCGCTTGTCGCTGCCGGCAATAACAATAGCTTTTTGAATATTATCAAAAGGATTTTCAACAATCTTAAATAAATAAACTTCTCTTTTATTTTCTATTTCGCTTAAATCAATTAAGCCTTTTTCATTCAATTGTTCTAGAAGGGCACTTTTTCCTACAGTTCCATAAACAATTGGATTTTTTTTACATATAGATAAATCTGCTTCTTTCGGAAGTACACCAAAAACTCTTTCAAAATCTTGTCTTACTTTGAAAGCAATTTTTTTAACACCACTAAAAGACTCTTCTTCATTAATAAAAACTACAGAACATTCTTTCTGTGAAATTTTTTTGATAGTTATACTCATACTTTATTTATAACAATTAATCTTCAAAAAAACTATAAGTAGTTTTTCTCAAATAAGTTGTTTCTTCAGATATTCAAATTTACTTCAAAACAAAGTTTTGATAATGACCGCTCAAAGCTAGAATTGCAAAAAAGTACAAACAATTATCGTAATATCTTCTTTTACCTTCACGCAGAGGAGTGTTCCACAAACGGTCAACAGCTTTCTTTGCCACAGCTTTATCGTTTTCATTAACTGCTAAGGCGGCTTGTGCTACAGTTGCAATCAAACCAATTGGATGTCTGGCTTTTTTCTTTAATTCAGTTCCATCCACAAGATAATCCTTCATATCATTTTCAGTCTTTCCATCAAAGAATTTTATGATTTTTCCTGCAATTTCAGAAAGTTCCCCATTTTTACCAAACCACAACGCATCAAGTCCCAAATTGGCAGCAACTCTGTATGAATCGCTAAAGAATGTTCCGTGATGCTCTTTTGGAAGAGGCGTACCATCATTTTCTGCATACTCAGCTGCTAATCCTGTTTCACCGTGACAAGCTTTTTTTAGATATTTTCTACTTTCTTTTGCCGCTTTCAACCAAAACTCTTTATCTTCTGGATAAGCTCTTTGTGCAAAAACTTCATAAAAGTGTGGAAGATGATAAGATGGATCCGAGAAAGGACAGTTACATACAAAACGAATCAAATAATTCTCTGGATTCCACATTGTGTTCGGTCCATGAATTGCAGTTTTTAAGATTTTTCTAGCTTCTTCAGAATATTCAAATATTCCTTCACCTTCACCCCATCTTTCTGCTGCAAAGAATAAAGCCAAAGCAAAATATTCTTCACCATCAGGTGCAGGTCCATCAGAATTCCTTGTTCCATCAATTTTATTTGACCAAGAGAAGAATCCCTTATTAAAACCTTCTTCAAGATACATATAAGTTCTAGCCCATTTCCAAATTCTATCAAAAATGTCTTTTCTATTCATTTGAACAGCCATCATCATGCCATAAGACATACCTTCTGTTCTTGCATCGTTATTTCCAGTATCTTCCATATATCCCATTTGATTATCAACTTCATGATAAAAATGAGTTTTGTTATTCTGATCAAAAATGTTATTCCAACATTCCATCACCTTGTTTTCAACATCAAACTTCTTGTAACCAAACTCTTCAAATAAACTTTTCATACGACCTCTTTCTTATTCTTTACAATAAATATAAAGAATAAAAAACTATAGTCAATCAAAGAAAAACCCTAAGAAATAAAAAACCCCCGTTATGACTCGGGGGAAAAGGTTAGGAATTTTTTTATTTATGTTCAAATATTCAAGTTCTATGGTTGTTCTATCAATTGATTACCAAGCATCATTAAGCCTTCATCAGGATTGTAATATAAATACATTTTTCCAACGCTTGAATTACCCAAAATCACATTATTTGATTGGTTGAGTTTAAACTTCATTTCAGTAGTAATAGCATCAGATTCATCATCTGCAGCAAACACTTTATACATCATAGTTCCATTTTCATTTAATTCAATAGATTGAATAGTATAAGCATTGTCATAACAATTCCATTTTGTATACAAACTTGTATTTTCAGCTTCCTTATTAAAAAAATTACCAACCCATAATAATCCATCATATTCACGAAAATACATAACCGCTGTTTCAACACCAGACACAGTCAATGACATTCTACCTGTTGCAGAATTATAATCATATGGCGTCGCCCCAACGAATTCTCCATTATTATATAGGTTCCAATTAATTTGAGTATCTGAAATAATTTCAAAAGTATTATATATCTCACCAGCATTATTTACATATTTATAAGTAACACCAAGCGGAAGAGTTGGAATTGTCACCGGTCCATCTGGTATATAATAATTATAAGAAATTGATAATGGAACATAATTTACACCAGATGCCAATGTTGTTATTGTACTACCAGAATAAACCTCATTTCTTATTGTACTTCCATTATAAGTCGTAGAATAAACAACTGATGCAGAAAACTCTATTGGAGTTCCAATAGGCAATTCTTGAAAAGATATTGAATAATTTTTTTCATCAACATTAGATATTTCAACAGTTTGTTGTTGTATTCCTGTAGAATAAACACAAGAAACGTTTAATTCATAAGTGTCATCTGTTTCAACAATAATACTTCTTTTCATTTTACTAAAGTCAAAACTAAATAATGCACTAGCAGTTATATCTGGATAAGACACAACAGAACATTACGTAAACAATAATGAGACAATAAGACTGTATATGATTTTTTTCATTACAACTCTCTCCAAAGATTATAACTAGTATATAATTGTATTTTATTTTTATATTTTCGTAAAGATTCAAATATAAAAAATACCAGCAAAGTAATTCTTCGCTGGCATTTCTATTTATTCTTCATTTTCTTAAAGAAGTTTTTATTTTTTCTGTTCGCTTGGTTTCTTTTTAGCTTCATTTACAGCGTTTGCCATTTTCTGTTGAGCTGCCATTTCATCAGCTACCATCAATACTGGCTGACCTGTTGCATCCAATGCATCACGCCACAAAGAACCTTCTGGATCAACTGCATTTCTATGAGCTGTTACTGTTTTTATTGGTAGGTGAACAAATTTGTCGTGAACTAAACCAATAACAAGCTTTGTTTTTCCAGCCATTGCAGCATGAACAGCGTTATTTCCAAGTCTTTCGCAATAGATAGAATCTGAAGCAATAGTAACAGAAGCTCTAATTTGATAACCTGGATCAATATACTTCAAGTTGATTTCAATATTCTTTTCTTTAAAGTATTTTTCAATTGATTTTTTCAAATATAAACCAATATCAGAAAGCTTTTTATTACCAGAAGCATCTGTTGCGTTTGTTTCTGTCAATAAATCTTGACCGGCACCTTCAGCAACAACAATTACAGCGTGTCCACGTTTGTCCAATCTTCTTTCAAGACAAGCCAAGAATCCGTTTTCACCATCCATATCAAAAGGAACTTCAGGAATCAAACAGAAATTTGTTTCATGACTTGCAAGAGCAGCAGCTGTTGCAATGAATCCAGATTCACGTCCCATTAATTTTACAAGACCAATACCATTGATTTGAGAAGAAGCTTCCATATGAATTGAAGCTACAGCTTCTTTTGCTCTTTGAACTGCTGTTTCAAATCCAAAAGAACGGTCAATAAACATCAAATCGTTATCTACTGTCTTTGGAATTCCAACTACAGCACATTTATAGCCTCTTTTTTCAACTTCACAAGCAATATCATAAGAACCACGTTGAGGTCCGTCACCACCTTTAATAAAAATCATATTGATGTTATCTCTTTCCAAACAGTCAACAATGTCAGAAACTCTCTGTCCACCGCCTCTACTTGTTCCAAGATATGATCCACCAATTTTGTGAATTTCATCTATTAAATATCTATCCAAATCGATTGGTTCATAATTTTCTTCTGCAAAGAATCCATGAAAACCAAATTGATATCCTTTTATAACTTTAACACCGTAACGAGTGTTCAAACAACGAACAATTGCTCTAATTACGTCATTCAAACCTGGACACAAACCACCGCAAGTACAAATACCTGCTTTTACGTGTTTTGGATCAAAATATAGCTTTTCCCTAGGACCAGCTTTTTCAATTAAATTTGAAGAATCCAACACGATTGGCTTGTTTGAATTATAAACATTTACATTGTTTATTACATAAGAATTATCATCAACATAATTTGCTGTATAATCTCCATGAACTGTTGAAAGTTTAATTGGGGATTGAACCGTACATGGTCCTAACTGTTCTATAGAAAAGTCGAATTTTTCTTCAGCCATCGCTTAACTCCTTGGAGTGGATTAATTAATATCCAGTTTTTCACTACAAAATATATATCTTATAGCGTCTTTTTTCAATACTATGAGTAATTTTACTTATTCACTTTTTAAGTAATTTTAGTTGGATTTTTTTAGAATTTTACCATCCACCAGAAGCTCCGCCACCACCAAAATGGCCGCCTCCACCAGAGAAGGAACTTCCTCCACCAAAACCACCACCATGGCTACCGCCAAATGATTTACTATTAAATACGCTGGAATTGAATCCACGTTTTGAACCGCCTAAAACATTTGAAAGCAAGATCCATTTTAAAATGCCACCACGTGAAGAAATCAAAGTGATAATAAAGACTAACCAGACAATCATAAAAATCAATCCGACTACACTGCCTTCTTCTTCTTCACCATCAATAACGCTGTCTTCAACAATTTCTGTGTCTCCAGAAATAACGCCACCAATGTTCATAACACCTTGTTTAATTCCCTCAGAGTAATTTCCCAATTTGAATTCTGGAACAATTACATTTCTGATGATCAAACCGCTTTTCATATCTGTAAGCTTGTCTTCAAGACCATAACCTGTTTCAATTCTGATTTTTCGTTCTGCATAAGAAATCAACAACAAAGCGCCATTATCTTTTCCACTTTGACCCAATTGCCATTTATCAACAACCTTCATGCTAAAAGTTTCAAGGTTGTCGTTTTCTAAACTTGGAATTGTTAAAACTGCAAGTTGTATTCCAGTTTGATTTTCTAACGAAGTTAAATAGCTTTCAATTTCAGATTTATCTTTTTTATCTATAATATCTGCATAATCATTAACTCTTCCTTGTAAAGCTGGTACTTCAAGAGAAAAAAGAGAACAAAAAGAAAATAGACCTAATAAAATGGACAACCCGATTTTTTTATTCAATTTTAAAACCATTCTGCATCCTCCAAAATAACAAGTCCGTCACTCAATTCATTAGGATTTACTTCTTTAGCTGGGAAATTTTCAGCCAATAAATCACCACATTTTTGAATAACTTGTGTAAAAGCCTCAACAGTGTGACCGTTCTTTAATTCCTCTGCAAATTCATCAGCAATCAGATTCCACAAATCAGGGGAAATCTTTTTTGAAATTCCTTCATCAGCAATAATTCTAACTTGACGTTCCATAAATGAAACAAAAATCAAGATTCCAGAATGTTCAGCAGTTTTGTAAACTCCACTTTCTGTAAAATATCTTAAAGCCCTGTTTGTAACAGAAACTTTTCTAACGCTCTTTGGAATAACAATCCTGTCTATAAATGAAATATTAGCCAGATAAAAAACTAAAACCACAATAGAAAAACAACTTACAACAAAAAATGCTGGTAGAATCCAATCCGGCTCATTCTGCCAGTAGAATCTTTGATACATAGTTCTAATTTTTTCAGAAAATCCCAACATAATGATTAATGCAACACAAGCAACAGCATTTGCAGATAATAATTCCCAAAAGGAATAATGCGCACTTTCTGGAGCAATTGCAGCACAAATCTCACCAGTAGTTTTTTCTTCAGCCTGATGAATTGCATCTTTAATTGTAGAAAAATCTGAATCTTCTAGCTTTAATTTTTTTACCAATGACTTATATTTCATAAACAATCCTGTTTCTTTAATTAAAATTCAACTTTTGGTGCATTCTGAGCTTCAGAAGAAGCTGCAAAGTATGCTTTTTTCTCCAAACCAGCAAAAGATGCCATTATATTTGAAGGGAATGTCCTGATTGAAGTGTTATATGTTTGAGCAACTTCATTAAATCTTTGTCTTTCAACAGCAATTCTATTTTCTGTTCCTTCCAGTTGATCCTGTAAAGCCAAGAACTGTTGATCTGCTTTCAATTCTGGATACTGTTCAGTAACCATCAACAATCTTTGCAAACTTCCAGCCAAATTATCTTGAACTTGTTGATATCTTTGGAATGCCTCCGGATCGTTCAATACATCAGCATCAATATTAACTTGTCCACCAGCACTAGCCCTTGCTTCAGAAACTTGAGTGAATACTTCACTTTCATGCTTTGCATAACCTTTTACAGTTGAAACCAAATTTGGAATTAAATCCAATCTACGCTGATATTGGTTTTGAACTTGAGCCCATTGAGTTGTTACACTTTCATCAAGTGCTATCAAAGAATTATATTTTCCCACAGCACATGAACCAATGCCAAAAATACAAACAACCAATACAACAATAACAATCAAAACTTTTGAAAACTTCTTCATAACTTCCCTTCTTTAAAATAATATGAAACACTAGTTTATAGCATATCTATTATCTTTCTTTAACCTCTATAAAATAAAAATGGGTACAAGAATATTACTTCTTTTACCCATTTTAAGTTAAAATCAATATTTTAAACAAGCAGATGGCTATTCAATAACTGCTATAACGTCATTCATTTTTAAAATAAGATGATCTTCACCATCAATTTTTACTTGAGTACCGGCATATTTGTCATACATAACTCTATCGCCAGCTTTTACTGTAATTTTTACATCATCAGTTCCAGGACCTACAGCTACAACTGTTGCAGTTTGAGTTTTTTCTTGAGCTGCTTCAGGAATAATAATTCCACTTGATGTTTTTGTTTCAGCTTTGTCATTTTTTACAAGAACTCTGTCTGATAATGGTTTAATTTTCATATTTTTACTCCTATTATAACGTTTAAGTTAATAAATCATATATGATTCAACTTTTAATATAAGAAAAAAAGCTCTCCATCGTCAATAAAAATCAATATTCATCAGATGAAATTTTATCCCTCAAAAATTGAGCCTTTATATTGTTTTTGTTGATTGAATACGCATAATCAAAAGCCCGCAATGCATCATTACTTTCACTTTGACTCAAATAAATCTCACCTATTCTATAAAAGATTTCAGACCTAATCTTATTGTCAGTTTCCTTACCTGCAGTTTTTCCATATAAATCTAAAGCTTTTTCAGATTTTCCTGTAGAAAAATAAGCATCAGCCAAATTCATACAAATTGCAGACGACACTTTTGAAGAGATTTCATTTTCATTTAAAATACCAGAACTTTCATAAACACAATATTCTGACAATCGGAACAATTCATCTTTTAGATTTTTTTCAGCGGCAAAATATGCGGCTAATTCAACAATGTTATAGTCAATTTCTGATAAGTTTCTTTCAAATTGAACCCAAAAATCATCATCCTTGTTAAATTTATAAGTGCTATAAACATATTCATAAAAAACATTCCAAGCATCATTATTTTGTTTTGTCTGAAGAAGAAAATTTACAGCATATTGAATCAAAATATTCTTATACTCAGAATTCTCATTGTTATTTTCCAACAAATTCCACAAATCGGCAGTTTTTTCTTTAGTTGTAAAACTTTCATCCATTTTGTACTTCAAATCAAGCTTGCTTATATATAAATATGGATTTTTTGTTACAGTCAAGGCATTGTTAATTCGCTCTGAAGCATCACTTAATGGAACAATAAAACGATTGTCATATTCAGTCATTTCAAGCGAACTTATTCCAGCCTTTCTTAACATTCGTGTTTCAAAATCTTCAACCCGCTGTTGATTTGAAGAATAAGCATAATTAGCATACAAAACTAATGAAGGCACATAATTCGGCCAGATATTTACAATTTTGAATAAAAGTTTGCCCGCTTCATTCTCATTATTTTGATTCATCGCCCAGATCGCACTATTCTGCATAAGGATAGGAAGATTTTTATCACCGGAAAATTGTTTTAAGGATTCATCATCCATATCAGAAAGAACTTGCTGTCTTTTTTGTTCAGCAAGCGACATTTCATGAAGCGCAATATACGAATCTGATTCAATTGCAACAAATTGATTTCTTCTTTCACTGTTTGAATTAGCATCATAGAATCTGTTTGAAGTCTCACAAACTTCAATCGCCTTTGTATATTCGCCGGCATCATACAAAACAACAGCCCAAAAATATGCGTCATCAGCATCCAAAAAATAAGAAGGTGACAATGATGACGCTACAGAATAATTTCCATTAATCATATCAAGAACAGCGCAATTACGAATCCACAATGGATTTTTTTTTTTTTTTTATGCGTCATAAAAGATTTGATAGAATTCTTCAAGTTTAGAATTTGCCAAATCAATCTTTTCATCTTTATTTAATGATTTCTTTAAAATTATTTCTGAATAAACCGAACCGTATTTTGTACCTTTTAACTCTTTGGCAAAAGATTCAGCTTCATCAAGACGATTCTGCCTTAACAAAAAGTATGAATATAACGCTATAAGTTCGCTATTATGAGAATTAGATTTTAATGCTTTTTTGATTATTTTTTCAGCAGATTTTGTTTCGCCCAAAGTGATATATCTTTTGTAAACACCGATATATGACCATGAGTCAAAAACATTTTTTTGTAGTTTTTTAAGTTCGTCAATAGCATCGTCAACTTGAGATTGAGCGATTAAGGCATCAATTATTTCAAATTGTGATGATATTGACTTCTGTTCCGCCTTCATTCCACAAGAAACAAACACAGAACAGAAAGAAAATATTATTAAAAGAATTACACTATTCGTTATTCTCTGAATTAGATTTTTTTGCATCTTTTCCTATATTGTCAAGCACTGCGTTAATAAACTTATATGAATCATCAGGTCCGTAATCTTTTGCAATGCTTACGGCTTCATCTATTATTATACTAGGCTTGGCTTCTTTTTGGAAAATTATTTCGTAAACGCTTACTCTCAAGATTGCCAAAGTAACCTTGTTGAGCCGCTCTTTACTCCAATTTGATGCCAAATGACTTGTTATTAATTTATCAACTTCATCGATATGTTCAACTGTTCCAACAATAATCAAACTTGCAAATGCTTGTTCTTCTTTTACTGATGCAGTCAGTTCTACAGAATCTTCTTTGTTGAGATCTGAATCTTTTTGCAACCAGGAAAAACTTAGGATGTTTTCCAACGATTCGTTGCTGACATTCCAAGAATATAAAGCCTGAAAAGCAAGAATTCTGCCTTTTCTTCGTGACAATTTATTTTGTTCCCCAATCTAGAAGTTTATCCAAAGCATCACCAGTTTTCTTTTCATCAACATTTTCTGGAGTGTTCAAACTGTTTGAAATCTCTTGAGCTGCAGTATTTAAATACTGAGTCTGTTTTTGTTGAGTCAAATTACTTCTGATGTAATCATAAACAGTAACTGTTGTTTCAGGCTGAATGATATCACCAATTGCAAGCAATTTTGCATCATATTTTTTTCCAACGTGAATAAAACGATAATCTGTTGGTGTTTCAAAGATGTCTGAAGCAAATCCTTCTTTTTGAGTGAAAAGTGTTCTTAAAAGTTGATAGTCCATTCCCAAAGAAGTTGCAATCTGCTGTGTATTTGCAGCGATAGTTTCTCCAGCTTGGTAACCAGAATTTTTATCTTCAGCTTGAACAATGATTTGCTCTTTTGTCAATTTTTTATCAACATATTTATTTCTTAAATCGTTAGCTTTATTTTTTGCAGCATCAGCATTGTTTCCTTTTGGAACTAAAACGATGAACATTTTCATCATATCATTCCAAACGAATTGTGATTTATTGCTTTCATAGAATGAACGAATTTCATCATCTGTTGCAGAAATTGATTGAATTTCTTTTTGACGTTGGCTAACAACATATTGTTGAATTACAAGGGTATTTTTGATTTGTGATTTATAATCAGCAATCTTCATTCCTGTTTGAGTCTGTAAGAAAGCTTCAAGAGAATTATTTGTATTCTGTCTGATTACATCATCCAATTCTTTTTCTGTTTGAACGCTGATTCCAAGTTGTTGGCAAAGATTTTGAACAAAATATTGATCAACAGTACTATCAGGAATTGTAACTCCGGCTTTTTGTGCAGCTTGAAGTACTAATTTTTCTTCAACAAGTGTTTTTAGAACATCTTTCTTTTCTGCTACTTTCAATTCTCGGCCCATCTGTTTTTCATACATTTCAACACGAGTTTTCAACTGTTTTACAGTAATAGATTCACTCTTGTTTAATTTAACAACAGATAGAACTTGTAAATCAGTTTGAGCAAAAGCAGTGCCCATAAAAACTAATAAAATCATCAATGCAAGTGATATTCGCTTCATAACATAATTCCTTTTTTTTATATTTTAAAATATTTCTTAATTTATAACAACTAAAATTATTTTTAGTTACTTTATTCTTTATCTAATGGTAATCCACCAGAAATTACAGCCCTAATTCGTCTTACACCGGCTGATGAAGACTGCTCTTTTTGGATTTTGAATGTTCCAATTTGCAAAGTGTGTTGAACGTGAGGTCCGCCACAAACTTCTTTACTGAACCAATTGTCCTTTTCACCGATTGTATACACTTTTACACTTTCGCCGTATTTGTTAGAGAAAAGAGCCCTTGCACCTTCTTTACGTGCATCTTCCAAACTCATTACAGTCATTGTAACCGGCAGGTCTTTTTGAATCTGTTCATTTACAATGTCTTCAACTTTCTGAATTTCTTCTTTAGTCATTGGTCGTTCAAATGTAAAATCAAAACGCATTCTTTCGTTATTGATGTTGGAACCTTTTTGAGCGACTTGGTCGCCAAGAACATTAACCAAAGCTTGTTGTAGAAGGTGTGTCGCTGTGTGATATTTTGTTGTAACGTCAGATTGTTCAGCAAGTCCGCCTTTTGCAGCTCCAGCATCAAGAGTTTTTGAAGCGTCCTGATGTTTCTTTTCTGCTTCGGCAAAACCTTCTTTATCTACAGTAAAACCATTTTCTGCACCAAGTTCTTCTGTTAGTTCAAGTGGGAATCCAAATGTATCATACAAGCGGAAGGCAACTTTTCCAGAAATCTCTTTTTTAGGATTTTTCATTAAATTTGGAAGAAGCTTTTGGAATTCTGCCTCACCTTTTTTTAATGCCTCTCTAAATTTATTTTCTTCTGCTGTTAATTCACTACAGATTTTCTTTTGATTCTGTTCAAGTTCTGGATAAGCAGTTTTAAAATTATTGATTACAGTTTCTGCGATTGTTGCAAGGAAGTCTTTTTCAATTCCAAGCTTCATTCCGTGACGAACAGCACGGCGAATCAATCTTCTTAAAACATAACCGGCGCCAACATTAGAAGGAGTCACACCTTTCTGGTCGCCCAAAATGAATACTGCAGAACGAGAATGGTCGGCGATAATTCTAACGCTTTTATCTTTTTCTGCATCATCACCATATTTATATGAAGATAAATTTTCTATTGCATTAATGATCGGTTCAAAAACTTCTGTTAGATAAACGCTTGTTTTACCTTGCAAAATACAGTTTGTTCTTTCCAAACCCATTCCTGTGTCAACATTATGTTTTGGAAGTTTAACAAGAGTCTTTTCATCAATTCTGTTATATTCCATAAAAACGTTGTTCCAAATTTCAAGCCAGTTGTCGCTGTCAGTTTTTTTATTTGAACCTTTTGGTGGCAAGTCTTTTCCAACCCAGTAGAAAATTTCTGTATCTGAACCGCATGGACCTGTAGGACCGGCAGCCCACCAGTTGTCACTTGCAGGCATAAAAGCGATTTTGTCTTCAGGCATTCCGTTTTCTTTCCAATAATTGGCAGAATCCTCATCACGGGGAGCGTTTGCATCGCCTTCAAAAACTGTAACAGAAATCATGCGTGGATCCAAAGCGAGCCACTGTTTTCCAGTTAAAAATTCGTAACTATAAGCGATTGATTCTTTTTTGAAATAGTCGCCCAAAGACCAGTTTCCCAGCATTTCGAAACAAGTAAGATGGCTTGGATCACCAACTTCATCAATATCACCTGTTCTAACGCACTTCTGGTAGTCTGTCAGCCTTGTTCCAGCTGGGTGAGGTTCGCCAAGAAGATAAGGAACTAGCGGATGCATTCCGGCTGTGGTAAACAATACTGATGGGTCATTTTCTGGAATCAAAGATTGTCCAGAAATTTCTTTATGATTTTTACTTTTGAAAAACTCAATGTATTTATTTCTTAATTCATTTGCATTCATAACTTTTCATTTTATTATGACAGCGTTCTTACGTCAACTACTGTTTTTGTATGTTTCTTGTTAATTCAAGCGTTCTGCCCTCTTGGACATAACAATCAGTTGGAGTTATTTTCACGGGAATCAAGAATATCTTGTCATAGTCAACAACCGACGTTTGAACAGTCTTTCTTTTTACTGTTGAAGTTACAATCTTCTCACCAAATGTTACTGAATAATAATTGTTCAAGGTTGAAGAGGTTGTATTGGATTTTAGTTCCAATACGTTGTAGTCGCCTATGTACATAAATGAATAAATTCCATCTTCCTCATAATCTTGAGATTTTAAGTTATATACATCATCTGAAAAAGAAATTGTTGTTAAATTGTCAGAAGAAATCCATTCTGGACCTGTCTCTATTTCTGAAACCATGTTTTTAAGTGCCGCGCCGGATTTATCTTCAGAAAAATCACTCAATTGATTCATCTTTTTGTATTGGCCGTCCCACAAAGTTTTTTCCCTGATATCCATGTTTACATCATCACGGACAGTAACTTTGATTTCATCAACACTGGAAAGCAAGATGTCAAAACGACGGTGCAAATTTGAAATGGAAGAATTTACTGTTGTAATATAGATTCCATCATGACGGATTTTGCTTTCATCCCATTCGTAAACTTCCTGAGTATCTGAAAACAGAAAGATGATTTCCTTGTCTTCATAATCAAAGAAAATGTATCTGATATCTGATTCTGTATTTGAAGTTTTGTACCAAAGTCCATTTAAAAATGCGGCAAATGTTTCTACTGTTCCATCTTGAATTCTGGACAACTCTTTGGCAGCGATACGCCTTGCAGTTTCTGTTATCTCTTGATAAAGGACATATTGTTTCTCTGAACTATTCCATCTGTATTCTTGTCGAATTTGATTGGAACCTTCTGTCGCTGTCTTTCCATCTGCCTTTTCGTCTTTTTCTTCTGATTTATAAACCCAAATACTGTAACTTTCACCTGTAGACAAAGACAACTCGTACGAATCTGAACGTTCCACCTGTTGAATAAAAATTGTTCCGTTAGAGCTGAAATCACCAATTTTTACAAGCTCGTTCTCATCGTTGTTTTTTTCACATAAGAAAATCTGCATTACATAGTTGCCAAGTTCATCTGTTCCGTAAAAAACAAGTTCATTTCTATGGTCACCAATCAAGTCAATTCCCGAATAAGTGAAAGTCCTTGTCTTTACAATCTTTGTAGAAATTTCAGCCAGCCTTTCATAAGATTTATTGACTGTGTTATAAATTCCCGGAACAATCCACAAGTAATCAGAACCGGCTTTTCTAACAACAATGACTTCATCATCATAAGAATCGTTGTCCAAATCAAATGAAATTGTATTGATTAAAGTTTCTGTAGAAAGCAAAGGAACAAAGGTATCAAGTTTCTCACCTTCCAAAACATTGTCGTTTGATTCAACTTGACCTTCATCTACGTTTGAAGTTTTTGGTGTAATGATTTTTGCCCTTGTTGCAGGTTTATCTGTATCCAACATATATTTTCTGGAAATAAAAAAGATTGATGTTAAACCAATAATCACAATTATAAATAAGATTGGAACAGCTTTTGTTTTCATATAAAAAAATATAATGATTAATTACAAATTTCTCAAGTTGAGAATAATCATTTATGATATAGAATGAAAATGTAATTAATTTACAAAAAAGGATGATTAAATGAAAAAGATTTTATTTGGACTTATTTTAGTTTTACTAGCAAATTCACTTTTTGCAAAATCAAAAATAACATTTGATAAAAAGAAGGCTGTGGTGGATGAAGGAAAAGTTGAATACAAAATATTTGATTATAAAACACTGGCTAAAGAAATGAGAACAGGCTGGAACCTTGGGAACACGCTTGAAGCTACAGCTGGATACACTGACTATTCAGAAACAAGCTGGGGAATGCCTAAAACAACTGAAGCTATGATTCAAGGACTTGCAAAAAGCGGAATCAAAACAATTCGTATTCCAATTTCTTGGCACAATCACCTTGCAGACAAAAACTACACAATAAATCCTTCTTGGATGAAGAGAGTTAAAGAAATTGTGGATTGGGCTGTTAAATATGATATGTACGTAATCATCAACATTCATCATGACAATTATGGTTACAACAAAAAGATGAGTTATGGAAACGGATTTTATCCAACAAAACAAAATTTTGACGAGTCAGCAGCTTTTTTAACAAATATCTGGTCTCAAATTGCACTTGCTTTTAATAACGGTTATGACGAACACCTTATTTTTGAAACTATGAACGAACCTCGTTTGTGCGGAACAGACTATGAATGGAGCAATGACAACAAAGTTGCTTTATGTAACGAAGCCGCTGATATCATCAATCAATTCAATCAGTTAATTGTTGACGTTATCCGTGAATCAGGTGGAAATAACAAGGTCAGATTCATCACCTGCCCGGGAATGCAGGCTTCTTCAAATTCAATTTTGCTTAATACTTTTGAAGTTCCAAAAGACAAGAACGAAGGCAGGATTTTAGTTTCTGCCCATATGTATTCTCCATACAATTTTGCAATGGCTTCACCTGGAGACAGGGAATTCACTCAAAAAGCAAAATCTGAATTGATGAGCGAATTTAATAATATAGAAAGAAAGTATTTAAACAACGGAATCGGGGTTTTAATTGATGAATACGGAGCAACAAATAAAGACAACCTTGAAGAAAGAATCAACTGGTTCAAATTCTTTGTAAGTTCAACTTATAAAAAAGGAATGCCTGTCTGCCTTTGGGACAATCAATTGACTGAAATAAAGAACAACAGTTACAGCGAATTATACGGATACTACAACCGTTCAAAACAAGAATGGTTCTTCCCAGAAATTCTTGATGCAATTATGGAATCTTCAAAATAAAGTTGATTGAATTATTATTACGTTCAGTTTGTTGAATATTTTGCAACATTAATTTGTTTATATTTCACTTTACGCAATATTGATTCATAGTTATACTAAAATAAATTTATTTAGAGGTAACCAAATGGGAAACAATTATTTTAACGCTATTCCTTGGAGAGAAGCTCGCCTTCAATTAGGTCATTGTCGTTCAATGGCAAAAGAAGAATTTTCTGATGGAATTAACGCCCTTAAAGGCAAAAAAATCGTAATCGTAGGATGCGGTGCTCAAGGTTTGAACCAAGGTATGTGTCTTAGAGATTCTGGTTTGGATGTTAGCTATACATTAAGAGAAAGTGCAATTACAGAAAAAAGACAATCATGGAAAAATGCTACAGAAAACGGATTTAAAGTTGGAACTTATGATGAAATGATTCCTACAGCAGATTTAGTTGGTAACCTCACTCCAGATAAGCAGCACACTCCTGTTATTACAGAAGTTATGAAAAGAATGAAGAAAGGTTCAGCTCTTTGGTACAGCCATGGATTCAATATGATTGAAGAAGGAATGCAGATTCGTCCAGATATCACTGTTGTTATGTGCGCTCCAAAAGGACCAGGTACAGAAGTTTGGCACGAATTCCAGAGAGGATTTGGAGTTCCTGATTTAATCGCTGTTCATCCAAACAATGATCCAGAAGGAAAAGGCTGGGCTTATGCAAAAGCTTTAGCTGTTGGAATGGGCGGAAGCAAAGCCGGAGTTCTTGAATCATCTTTTGTTGCTGAAGTAAAATCAGACTTGATGGGTGAACAGACAATTCTTTGTGGTATGTTGCAAGCTGGAACTATTGTTTGCTTTGACAAAATGGTTTCTAAAGGTATTTCTGCTGAATATGCTACAAAATTCTTAATGCACGGTTGGAATGTAATTTCTGAAGCTTTGAAATGGGGCGGAATTACAAACATGATGGACAGACTTTCAAATCCTGCAAAAATTAAAGCTAATGAACTTTCAAAAGAAATCAAGAAGACATTAACTCCACTTTATCAAAAACACATGGACGACATCATCAGTGGAAAATTCTCTTCAACTATGATGAAAGACTGGGCAAACAAAGATCACGACTTATTAACATGGCGTGAAGAAACTGGAAAACTTGCTTTTGAAAATACAAAGGAAACATCTGAAGAAATCACAGAACAAGATTATTTTGATAAAGGAATCCTTCTTGTTGCTATGGTTAAAGCTGGTTGTGAACTTGCATTTGAAACTATGGTTGATGCTGGAATCAAACCAGAAAGTGCTTACTATGAATCATTACACGAAGTTCCTCTAATTGCCAACCTTATCGACAGAAAGAAGCTTTATGAGATGAACAGAGTTATTTCTGATACAGCAGAATACGGATGTTATTTGTTCGCAAATACAGCTGTTCCAATGCTTAAAGACTTCATGTCAAAAATTGACACTGATGTAATTGGAAAAGGCTTGAATGTTAAAGATGCTTGTGTAAACAATACTGAATTAGTAAATGTTAATGCAGAAATCCGTGAACATCCAATTGAAGTTGTAGGAAAAAAGCTTCGTCATTATATGACAGCTATGAAACCTGTACTCTAGGATTTTAATCAATCCATAAAAAAAACCTTGATTTTTACGAATCAAGGTTTTTTTTTGCTTTTCTGCTTTTTTTATATTTTTATCTTTTTAGATTTTGCTGAGTTCTAATTTAGTAAAGTTGCAGGGTTGATTGTTTTTCCGTTTTTGTAAACTGTAAAGTGCAAGTGCGGTCCTGTACTTAATCCAGTGCTTCCAACTTCGCCAATCTTTGTGTTTGTATAAACAAAATTACCCTTTTTACAAGTAATTTTGCTCATGTGTCCGTACAACGTCCTGTATCCCGAATGATGAGAAATGATTACATAGTTGCCATAAGTTGCATTGTAACCAGTTGTAACAACGACACCGTCTAAAGCTGCATAAATTGGAGTTCCTTTTGCTACAGCCATATCCATTCCACCATGGAACGAACGCTGACCTGTAAATGGCGAACTTCTCCAACCATAAGGTGAAGAAAGCCAATATCTTGCCTTCAGCGGTGTGTGGAATAAATCACCATTGATTTCTTGTCTTGTAACCCAGTCAAGTTCTTCGTCTGGAAGGAACATTGTCTCACCAGCAGACAACTCCTTGTTTGCAAAGGCAACATTGACCGCGGCACATTTTTGAGCGTCGATTTCGTATTTTTCTGCAATCTGCTCGATTGTTTCGCCGTCTTTTTTTACTGTGTATAATATTCCCGGCATTGAAGGAATCTTTAGATATTGTCCAACTTGAATCAGTCTGGACTGGCGGATGTTATTAACACTGATAATTGTATCTTGGGTGATGTTGTATTCGTCGGCGATGAAGCTAATCATGTCACCGGGTTGAACTCTATATGTTTGATAAGAGAGAACGTTTGTGTTTTCTGCAACAGAAGCTGGGTCGGTTTCAATTAAATCTTCCAAACTGATTTCTGCGTTATCAACTGATAAGTTTGAATCTTGTGAAAATTCAGGAACGGATGTTGTTTCCAAACCTCCAACACCTTGTTGTTCAGCTGGATTATTAACAGAATAAATTATTCCTATTGATAAAGAGGCTACTACCACCAAAGATAGAAAGGAGATTATTGATAATTTTATTATTTTCGTAGTTGCAGCTTTTTTCATGTTCTCTTCATTAAATTGTTCTGAAATTATAATATGATTCATTATTTAAATAAACTCCACTTTTTACTGTTTTTTATTAATTCCAACAAGATATGTTTCAAATGATTCTGAACGACAAGCTTCTGGTTTGAATCCTTTTGCAGTTGTAAAAATCTCCCTCATCTTTTTTAAGATTGACTGTTGGTCACCGTTTTGAAAAATCTTTACGGCAAAATTGCCACCTTTTTTTAGCATTGTCTCTGCGTACCAAACTGCCATTTCTACAAGTTGTTCAGAACGAGCTGTATCTACAACCCTATTTCCTGTCGTCTTTGGAGCTGCATCACAAACTACCAAATCATAAAGTCCGTTTTCTTTGATTTGATTTCTAACAGTTGGAGCGTTCAAATCGCCTTGAATAAACAGAAGGTTGTCACCTTTTACGGATTTTGCAAGCGGATTTAAATCGCATGAAACTACTTTTCCTGTTCCATCCATCGTTCGTAATAAAAATGTTGTCCAACTGCCAGGAGCTGAACCTAAATCCAAAATTGTATAGTTTTTTTTGATGAATCCGAATTTTTCATCTATCTCTTTGAGTTTATAAACTGATCTAGCGGGATATCCTTCTTGGAAGGCTTTTTGTGACCAGAAATCTGGTTTTTCATAACTGTTTGCAGGCATACAATATTTTCGGCATGAAAATGTAGATAAAATACGATTTTTTTTGGAAAATATGTGGTGTAATATATGAAAATAAAGGCAAGGTACAATTCACCAAAATGGTCGCTTGTTCACCAAGTGTTTAACACCAAAATGAACGCTTGTTCATTGTCAGCGGGTTCTGAAATACTAGCTTTTTCACAGTTAGCTTTCGAAATCCAAGCCCAGTAAGTTGCTAGTGTAAGCTTCGCTTACAACGCAACTTTTGGATCTTGTTTTCTACAGCTAACTGTAGAACTGGGTTTTTGGCTCCGCCTTCACCAATAAGTGTGCTTTCTTTTGGTTTTTTAGGCTGGACTCTTTGCTTTGCGGTGCAATTTACTGTGCCTGGTTAAAATAAAAAACGCCAGCAAAGGGTTCTCCTCACTGACGTTTCTTTTTTTTATTCTTACTTATGTAAAACAGTATTACTCAGGAAGTCCAGATACTTTTGTTAGTTTTACAGAATCATTAAACATTGTTATTCCTGAATCAGAATCATAATAAAATTTATATTCTACTCCACTCATAGTTGCTATATATATATTGCTATTACTTGAAGAAACTGTATAATCAAATGTTATTGGCTCCCCACCTGTTATTGTCGTACTACATACACCTGTTTTATCAGTATTAAATTGACAAGATATTGTAGTTCCACTAACTGTATATGACCATGTTGTACAGAAACTTGTATTATCGTTTCCTTTTGCGAAAAACGATCCAAAATAAGTATTTCCTTCGTTCTGAATAAATTTACCACTACCGCTTGTATTAGTATTATAAGCTAC
>CAYFND010000011.1:0-4396 GCA_964344405.1 uncultured Treponema sp.
CTGTCACATCCCACAGCCAATCCAGACACGATGTTATCTCCATTCATTGCAGCTTCATATGAAAAACTCAATGCCGCTGTTTTTCCAAAAGGAGTTAACCGCCTTGTACCAACTACAGAAATATTATTTCCTAATAAAACTTCAGAATTTCCACGGTAATACAGTAAAAAAGGAGGATCATCACTATTCAACAAAAGAGGCGGATATTTTTCATCAAAATAAAAAAGCAAACCTATCTTTAGTCTTTCGCAATAGTAAACAATCAAATCAGTTTTCCGCCGATTCTCTTCTCCATTCCAAACTGCCCTATTTGAAATGTTTCTTTGTATTATAAAAGAAATGTCTTCTATAGACAGTAATGCAAGGTCGTTATAACTGTCAAGATTTTTTGATAACTTTTTTTTCTCGTTGAATGACAAGAATGTTATTTGAGATATTGAAATGTCGAGTAATATTTTTTTTGTAACGTTAGTTTGTATAAGCTGCATCTAAAACTATTTTTTTATTGTTTTGAGCATTTGCTATAATTTCTTCTGATTTAGAATTTGCTATTATAGAATCATACATTGCAACAGATTTGTCATATTCATAAGTTGAATAATAAGCCCGTGCTAAAACGAACATTGCATCTGTATGTTTTTTATCTATTGTTAAAAGTTTTTCCAAGTAAGGAATTGCCTTATCACTTTCATCCAATTCAAAAACATAAAGAACACCAAGCCCGTATAAAGCCCGTACATAAGTGTCTTCAATTGAAATAGCCCTTTTATATGCTTCTTCGGCCAGCTGCAGATAATTCATTTTTTCAGTTGTAGAACCAGTTCCACCAAAATCCAAAGCGGCATGAGACATGTAACCGGCGCAAACACCTACGTAATAATACAAATTCTGATTATCTGGATAGTATTCCAACGCTTTTTGAAAAGACTTTAGAGCTTCACCATACATTTTATTATCTAAATATTTTGTGCCTAATATTTTGTACCAGATTCCAATCTGACTGTTTGCAAGTTCAATATCTGCAACTCTTTCTTGATATTTTGAAATCGCATCCTTTAAATCTTCAATTGAAGTTGGATTTGAAACACCTTCTTCCATCTTTTGATGTCTGATTATAGATTTGTTTGAAACGCCACAAGATAAAAATAAAAATCCTGATAAAACTGAAAGTAAAATTATTCTTTTCATATAAATTCCTTTTCTTTAGAAATTATTTATTAAAATATTTGTCATGAATCTTTTCAAGTTGATCATCTGTAATATGAGTATAAATCTGAGTTGTTGATAAATCAGAATGACCCAATAATTCTTGAACTGATCTTAAATCCGCGCCACCAGAAAGTAAATGTGTTGCAAAAGAGTGACGTAATGTGTGAACCTTGGCATCTATTCCAGAAAGAGCTTCAATCTCCTTAAATCTCTTCCAAACCCCTTTTCTTGAAATTTTCAAACCTTTGTAGTTTACAAATAACTCTGGAACATTTTTTCCCTTTGTTAATAACGGCCTGACTTCATTTAAATAAACAAGAATTTTATCGTATGCACGTTGCCCAAATGGAATTAATCTTTCTTTGTCCCCTTTTCCATGAACTAAAATCAGATTTTCTTCCAGATGAACATTTGCAATCAATAAATCACAAGCTTCACTAATTCTTAATCCGCATGAATAAATCAACTCAAACAAAGCATCATCTCTAACACCAAGAGGCGTTGATTTATCAATACAAGCCAACAATTCGTCAACTTGATTAATTGTTAAAACTTTTGGAATAGCTCTAGATTCCTTTGGTTTATCCAATTGAAGAAAAAGATTTTCAGCCCAAATTTGTTTCCTTACTAAATATTCTCCAAAAGATCTCATTCCGGAAATATCTTTAGCTAAAGTTAACCCTTTTAAGCCTTCAGTTTTTCTTTTTACGATATAATACATTAAATTTTGAACTTTTATGTCCCTTAATTTAATTTTTTCTTCCACACACCAAACTAAGAATTCTTTTGAAGACAACTTGTAAGTTTGTGCAGTTTGCTCTGAAGTTCTTTTTACTAGAATTAAATCTGAATAAAAAGAATCAAGCAATTCATTTATCGTCATTTCTATCTATCGTCATCCGACAAATTTATTGATTTTCCAAAAGCTTTGTTGCTCCAAATTGCAGGCTGGTTTATATCATTTGGATCAATACCTTCAGCAGGAGGCGAAAACTGTTTTCGTAAAGGTTTTACATAAACTCCCAAATCAACATCTGAAGAATCAAATAATTGACTACCTAAAGATGATTTTTTCACTTCTTTTTCATTTTTGTCTGCATTTTTTTCAAACGGAAACAATTCTGACTGCTGAGCTTTTTCACCAATAGGATTTGCTTTTTTAGTATTTACAAATTCTCCAACACTTGTATTATTATGTAAAATTTTCTCAAAATCATTTGTATTAATTACATTTTCATTTAATTCGATTGGAGGCTCGACACATCTGTCTTCTTCTTTTACTTCTTTTGCAGAATTACTTCTATCTTCAAAACCAGTTGCAATTACAGTAACACTAATCTTATCGCCCATAGAAGAATCTGTAACTTCACCCCAGAACACGTGATGATCCGGTGCGGCAGAAGCTGTAACAATTCTTACAATCTCATCAACTTCATTTATAGAAATATTATCTGCAGAACAGATATTTACCAGAATATTCTTTGAACCATCAATATGGGCATCTTCCAACAAAGGATTTGAAATAGCATGAGTTGCAGCATCAAGAGCCCTGTTTTCACCTTCAGCAATACCAATTCCAATAAGTGCGTTACCTTGTCCCTGCATTGCATTTTTTACATCAGCAAAGTCAGTATTAACGTCACCAGGTTTTGTAATGATTGTTGTAATACCTTCAACACTCTGTCTTAAAATGTCATCAACTTCAATAAACGATTGATGAACACTTATTTTCTTATCTATCTTTTTTAGAACTTGTTCATTTGGAATTACAATTAAAGCGTCAACCTGCTCGTGAAGTTTTTCAACACCAATTTTTGCCTGCTTCATACGAACAGGACCTTCAAAACCAAAAGGTGTTGTAACTATAGCTACTGTTAAAGCCCCCAAATCTTTTGCAATTTGAGCAACAACCGGTGCAGAACCAGTACCAGTTCCTCCACCCATTCCTGCCGTGATGAAAACCATATTTGCACCACGTAAAGCATCAGTAATTTTATCTTTATCTTCTTCCGCAGCCTCTCGTCCTTTTTCTGGATTTCCACCGGAACCAAGACCGCCAGTTACTTTTTGACCAATAACAATTTTTTGTGTTGCCTTTGCAACTCTTAAAGCTTGTAAATCTGTATTAATAATTATGAAGTCAACATCAGTTAGTCCGTATTCAATCATACGTTTTACTGCGTTAGAACCGCCACCACCGCAACCAATAACTTTAATTACTGTAGGACTTGTCTTTATATCCTCTTCAGGTAATGATAAATCATCATTTACAATTGATATTCCATTCGGATCCATAATTTCCCCCAAATTCCCATCTATTTCCCATTATAAATCTATATTTTAAAAGAACAATTTCTTTATTTTAGTTAAAACACCTTCATTATTGCCATTTTGTTTTTCTGTATGACGTTTTGTTCTCTTTTTATTATCTTTTCTAGTTGATAAATTTTTATTTGCCAAAATTAAACCAATAGCTGTTGCAAAATCCGGTCTGCGATAATTCTCTTGAATTCCCCCAAGATTTTCTGGCTTTCCAATTCTAACTGAAGAAGTTTTAAAAACATTTTGTGCAAGTTCAACAACACCTTCCATTTGTGCACCGCCACCAGTTAAAATAATGTTTCCAGAAAGCTGCTTTATAGAATCGTGAGTTTGTTTGATAATTGCTGATTTTACCATTACGAAAATTTGTTCCATTCTGGCTTGAATGATTTGGCATATTTGAGATTGCATAACAATTTCAGGAGCCCTTCCTCCCACACCAGGAATTATCACTTCTTTATCATTTTTTTCAGTTATCATCGGACTCCAACAACAACCTGATTCAATTTTTATTTTTTCAGCTGCAGCAACAGGAATTTCTGCAACAATTGCAATATCGTTTGTTACCAGATTTCCACCGACAAGGATTGAAGCGGTTCCAACAGGAGCGCCTCCTAATAAAACGAGAGCATCTGTTGTTCCAGCGCCCAAATCAATTACGATAGAACCAAGTTCCATCTCATCTTCCTGGCATACAGATTGAGTTTGAGCCAAAGTCTTTAGCATTACACCGTCCAGCGAATAACCGGCCCTTGTAAGACATGAACGAATATTTGAAATTATTGTTTTTGCAGCAGTTACAATATGAACTTTTGCTTCTAATCTTGTACCAATTCTATCAATTGGATCTGGAATTCCACCCAAA
>CAYFND010000011.1:4406-15945 GCA_964344405.1 uncultured Treponema sp.
TTACATGGAGTTTTTCTCTATCTTCAGAAACAGGAACAGCTGTGGAACTTTCAATTACTCTTTCCACATCTTCCCTTGTAATCTCTCTACTTTTACCGTTATTGCTTCTAACAGCTACAATTCCTCTAGAATTTTGACTTTCTATTTGAGGTCCACCAATTGCAGTTATTACAGAAGATACAGTTACACCGGCATCTAATTCTGCCGCTTCAATTGTCTCTTTAATTACAGACTTTGCATCCTCTATGTTTACGATTACGCCATTTCTTAAACCGGCAGACTTTTTAGAAGCTGTTCCAGCAATAGTAACCTTGCCAGATTCTTCATCAACTTCTCCAATCGCAACACGAATGACACTTGTTCCAATATCAAGACCGACAATCATAATTAACTAAACCTCTACTTAACTCTATAGGAAACCGAACCATATCTTAAATCAACTTCAGATACATTTTTATCGATTCTATTAATAACATCTAAGACTACCATCATACACTTTAATGAATCTTCATTCAACGTTCGATCTGTTAAAACTCTGACTTTTGATTGAGAAGGAATTAATGCCAGTTCGTAATTTCCATATTCTTTTGGTAGAACGCAAATTTCTGCAACACTTACAAAGTATTTTTGCGGTAAATTTCTAATTGTGTTTACTTCTTCTAGCAAACTTCTATATTTTGATGGAATTCTCATTCCTTCAGATAAATTTTCAATCGGTAGCCCAGAAATAATTGGTAAATCGCTAGTATCATATTTCACATTTGAATTATTTGGAAAAATAACTCCATTTTTATCAATCTGAACTAAAGTTGATTTTCCACCATTAACAATGAAAGTCATTGCAACAGGATCTCTTTCTTCTAAAGTGATGTTAATTACATTTGGAAATTTCTTTTGAACTGTAACACTTTCAAATTCTGGTTCTGATGATAACAAAGAAACAGCCTTATTAACATCAAATTTTAACCATGAAGATGTATCCATCTGTGCTAATTTATTACTTATTTGTTGCAAAGAGTAATTTTTCTGTCCAGAAACATTAATTTTTGGACTTCCAAACAAAGGAACTACGTATTTGTAAGCTACAAATTCCGCTAATAAAATAAAACATAAAATGAAGAAAATCACTTTTACAACAATTATTTTTTTGTCTGTTTTCTGTTCAGACTCTTCCTTTAAATATTGCTCTTTGTCGATAAACTCATTGTCTTCTTCAGCTAATAAACTAAAATCGCTCATACATTTCCCCTCATATCATATCTCCCACAAAATGATATTTTACTATCTATATTTATTCACTTTTTTTATTTCAACACAGTAAATTACTCAATGTTAATTTCGTCATTTTTATATTTTTTTTCACTATTTTCTTCAAATCTTGACGTATTCAAAATGAATCCACACATTGCCAACGTCACAATTATTGAAGAACCGCCTAATGAAAAAAACGGCAACGGAATACCTGTTGAAGGCAGCCCGCCGCAAGTTACAAGGCAATTCAACATTGATTGCAGAAAAATTACAGTCACACAACCAAAAGATGCATAAGAAGCAAATCTATCCGGACTTTTAAGTGCCGCTCTATAACCTCTAAATGTGAAAAAACACAACAAGATTACATAAAAAACAACACCAACAAATCCCATTGCCTCAGCCCAACCTGCAAAAATATAATCAGCGTGAACTTCTGGAATACTGTTCAACTTTTCAAGTCCGACTCCAATTCCATTGCCCCAAAATCCACCAGCACCGATTGCACGTTTTGCAGCTAAAGTTTGATAATTAAATGTGGAAACACCTTCTGATGGATTTAAGAATCCAATTATTCTTTCCATTCTATATGGTTCCAACGTTACAATTAAAAAACCAATAGGAATAGCAAAAATCAATAAAGGCAGCACCCACAACATTTTTGTTCCAGAAACAAAAAATAAAAGAATGCCAATCACCAAGATAAAAACACTTGTAGAAAAATCTTTTTGGAAAAGAACTAAAAAGAAAAATACCAAAAATACAGCTACACACGGAAGAACTGTTTTTTCTTCAGGATTAATTATCTCTTCTTGTTTGTTAAAATAATTTGCTAAATATAAAACCAAGACCATCTTAACTAATTCAGACGGTTGAAAGCTCAAATTAAAAGGCATTTTTATCCATCTTTGAGCACCATTTTTTTCATCAGCAGTAAAAGGAATCAATGTTAAAACACACAAAAACAATGTAAATATCACTAAAAACGGAAGAATCTTCTTTATAAAATTCATATCCATCAATAAAAGCATTGTAAACAATACAAAACCGATTAAAGAACTAATCAACTGTCTTTTTACAAAATAAAGTGAATCATCAAACATTCTCAAACCATAATTTTGAGAGCTGATGAACAATGTGAACAATCCGAATCCCCACAATAAAATTATAGAAATAAAGAGAAATAGGTCGCTTTTATGATATTTTTCGATTGGCTTTTTTGCGTAAAATGTATATTGATCCATAAATTCCTCCTTTTTTCCTAAAATTATTTTTCTTCAATCAATGGAATTATTTTTTCCAATGACATACTGTGTGAACCTTTTAATAAAATTGTATCATCTGAACAAGAATACTTTTTTATTACATCAGCAATTTTTTCAAAATCTGCATTTGAATTGTTCTCAAAATAAGTTGATTTCACTTCTTTATTTTGTTTTACAACTTCATAAGCCGCCTTCATTTCAGGACCTATTAAAATGCAATAATCTATTTTAGCTTTATTTATTTCTTCACCAATATATTCATGAATTTTCTTTGATTCAGAACCTAATTCCTTCATATCAGCAAGAATTAGAACTTTATTTCCTTTTAGATTCAAATTACTTATAAATTGAATTGATTTAATCATGGAATCCATGTTTGCATTGTAGAAATCTTTGATAATATTTATTTTCTTTCCATCAATTTTGATTTCACCAATTTCCATTCTTCCATCAAGATTAGAAAGACTTTCAACACCTTGCTTTATTTTTTCACAAGAGATTCCAAATTCCTTGGCAACAGCAATAGCACCAAGAGTGTTAATATAATTGTGGATTCCGCTTAGTTTTAGGTGAATATTTGTTCCGTCGTACGTAAATTCACAACCGAACAATCCATCATCTTTTACAAAATGAACACCGTTTTCACTTTCACTTACAGAATTTCCATATTCAACAATTTTTCCTTTTACACCTTCGCTAATATATGATTTAAAATCATCATCACTAGGAATAAAAGCCACTCCATTTGAAGGAATATAATTAAATATCTTTCTTTTTTCTTTTGCAATATTTTCCCTGCTGCCAAGAATTCCAATATGAGCAGTTCCAATATTTGTGATTATCGCATATTTTGGTTTTAGAACTTTGGCAATTTCACCAATTTCATTTTCCCTATTCATGCCCATTTCAAAAATTCCAACTTCGGACTCTTTTCTAATTTGAAACACAGAAAGAGGTAATCCTGTTTCTGAATTGAAATTACCTTTTGTAGCTACAACGTTGTATTTTTGAGCAAAAATAGAAACTAAAAGTTCTTTTGTAGTAGTTTTTCCACATGAACCAGTAATGGCAATTTTTTGTAAATTTGGAAATTTTTCCACATAATATTCAGCAGCATCTTGAAGTGCGTGCAACGTATTCTTTACAACAACAAACAAAACCTCATTTTTAGCCGCCAAATCATTATAAAAATCATTTTTTCCGTTATATTCATCTTCATCAAGAAGAATTACAGAAGCACCTTTTTCAATTCCTTGAGGTATATATTTATGTCCGTTTTGAACAGTTCCAACTAATGGAACAAATAAAGAATTTTCTCCAACTTCCCTACTATCAGTACAAACATTTGTAACTGAATAATCTTTTGGGTTTGTTTTTCCAATTTGAAAACCTTTTACAGAAGATAGAACCTCATCACCATACATTAAAACAAATTCTTTCATTCTTTTTCTCCAGTCATTTCAACTCGAACAATATCATCAGATTTTGCTTTATGCATTTGAAGGTCTTCAACTGCCACTTTTTCAATTCTATCAGCTGTAGTTAGAATACTAATATCACTTATCAAATTTTTATTTTCTTCAATTAATTTTTCTTGCTGTCTTTCAAGATTTGCAATCTCTTTTGATAAATCTGTATATTTCTTTGATTGAAAGGCATACGCAATCAACATCACTGGTATAGAGATTGAAATTATACATAAAAGAAATCTTTTGAAAAAAAGGCTTATATTTTCTTTCATTTTATAAAACTCACTCCATTTAAATGATATTCTGTTGCATTTCTAATCTTTCTAATAACACGAAGTTTTGCACTTCTAGAAGGAGAATTTGTCTTTATTTCATCTTCTGAAGGAATTACTGGTTTTCTAGTTAAAATCTCTGCACATTGTTTTCCACCGCAAACACAAGTTGCAACTTCTGGTGGACAAACACATTGTTTTCCTAGATTTCTAAAAAATTCCTTTACAATCCTGTCTTCCAAAGAGTGAAAAGTAATAACACCCATTTTTCCATTTTCTTTAAGTGCGTTAAATGCATCAAAAAGTGCCAGAGGCAAATTATTCAATTCCTCATTTACAGCAATTCTTAAAGCTTGGAAAGTTCTTGTTGCAGGATGAATTTGACCATATCTGTATTGAGCAGGAACTGCATTCCAAATTATTTCAGCAAGAGCTTTTGATGATTCAATTTTTCCACCAGCTCTAGCTTCAACGATAGCTCTGGCAATCCTTCTACTTAGTTTTTCTTCACCATATAAATAAATCAAATTAGCCAATTTCTCTTCATTCATAGAATTAACTATTTCATAAGCAGAAATTTCTGTATTCTCACTCAACCTCATATCAAGCTTTTCATCGTATCTAAAAGAAAAACCTCTCTTTGATTTTTCATAGTGAAAAACAGATATTCCCAAATCAAACAAAATTATATCTGGACGGGCAAAACCAAATTTATTATTTTCTAATATTTTTCCATTATCTTTGTAAGAAGCATAAAAATCTTTGAACCAGCCGTTATAAAAATTCATACGGGGGCCGAATTCTGCCAATCGTTCTTTAGCTCTTTGTTGAATAACACTATCTGCATCTAAACCGATAATTGATAAGCTTGGGTATTTTTTTAAGAAATTATAACTATGTCCGCCTTCTCCCAAAGTTGAATCTATCATCAACTGAGTTTTTTCAAACCCACCATCAATAGGAGATAAATATTCGAGACATTCATTTAATAAAACAGGTGTATGGACAATTTCCATAATAACCTCACCACCACAATATCATTCAGTTTTAAAACTAAAAGCTTATATTATTTAATTCTTCTGCAGCTTCTTTAAAAGACGCTTCGCTTGAACATAAATATTCATCATATTTTGAAGAATCCCACAACTCTATGTATTTTCCAACACCTAGAATTGAGCAATCTTTTGTTAATGATGCATATTCACGCAAACTTTGTGGAATTGAAATACGACCTGTTTTATCAAATTCAACTTCTTGAGCTGGAGCAATAAAATGACGCAGAACCATCCTGTTTTTTTCATTAAACAAAGATGTCGAACTCATCAATTTATTTTTTAACAAATCCCATTCATCTGAAGTAAAAAGCCATAAGCAGCGATCCAAACCTCTAGTAATAATAAGTACATTTTGATTTATTTCAGAGCGTAATTTCGAGGGAAACGATACCCTTCCTTTTTCATCTAATGTATTATTGTATTCACCAGTTAATAGATTCATACCCACTTATTACCACTTTTTACCACAATTTCCCACTTACATTACATTTTAATTGAATAAATTCTAAAGTCAACGGATAATAACGCCAATAATATAAAAAAATATTTTTTTAATTAAATTCCACCTAACATTTATAGAGTAATATTCCGACGAGTACTTTATGGCAATAAACACATACAATGAAAGCAGTTTACACAAGACATTAAAGACCTATTTTTGTCAAACATATGACGGTCAAACAGAAGTCAGCGAATTCGGCCATATTTATGACATCGTTACTAAAAATGAAGAAGTAATAGAGATTCAAACTAAAAATCTTTCCAAATTATTACCCAAAATTTTAGATACAATTCATGAACACAACCGTAAATTAATTCTTGTTTATCCACTTGTTGTAACAAGGCGGATTTTTCTATGTGATTCCAACGGAAATAAAATATCAAATAGAAAAAGTCCCATAACAAGCACTATTTATGATATTTTTGAAGAGCTTACAGGGATTTACCCAGTTCTTCTTGATACAAACTTTAAACTACAAGTTGTTCAAATAAATATTACAGAACATAGGGTTAGAACTGATGAAGCCGTTCAATCAGCTAATAAAAGAAGAAGATTTAAGAAGAATTGGCTTAAAGAAGATAAAAAACTGGATGAAATTTTATCAATCACCACTTTTAAAAGAAAAGAAGATTATGAAAAACTCATTCCATTTACAAATGAAGAAGAATTTTGCGCTTATGATTTGTGCAATGAATTAAAAGAAAAGAAGAAACTTACAAGAAATGTATTAAATAAAGCATACTTGATGATTTGGGTCTTATCAAAAATGGAAATAATCATTCCCACTACAATAAAAAACCGTAAACATTATTATAAAATAAATGTTTAAAATAAAAAAAGCAGGTTAATTACAACCTGCTTTTTTTTGCATAACTAAAAATGACTACCAGTTATCTGCCATATCATCTTCATCATGGTTTTCCATATCATAAAGATCAGTAACAGCTCTTAAATCATCTAGATACATGTAGTAAGAACCTCTAGCCTGCATAGGATTACAATCAATTCTAAATCCTAAAATCTTTAATCCAGGTTTATCACCATAATAAGCACTACTTTGTACAATTCCATGTTCTCCATCAGGACTAGGTGGGATTACACAAGTAAGTTTTTTCCAACCGCTAAAGCCTAAATTACCAAGATACAATTCAAAATTGCTACCAAAATAATCTTGAACTAAAACGTACAT
Source organism: uncultured Treponema sp. (assembly GCA_964344405.1). Classification (GTDB taxonomy): domain Bacteria; phylum Spirochaetota; class Spirochaetia; order Treponematales; family Treponemataceae; genus Treponema_D. The sequence goes on from CAYFND010000011.1 coordinate 11,410, forward strand.
ATCATGACTCTGATTTCTTCCACAAACCCACAAAGAAATTGTTTTTGCAGTTCCTTCAATTGGTAATGGACGTCCAGATTTAATTGTGAATGAATTAACTCCTCTTCTAAAGAAATCAACTCTAACACCATAAACCTGTGTATCTTCGTCTTCTTTTCCTTCATCTTCTGCAAGTGGTTCTTTCATTGAAGGATTTCCTTCAAAAAGTCTACCAGCAATTACACCATAATCTGGAGAAATATGAACGTTCCAAGAACCTTCTCTTTCAAATTTATCAATTGATACTTCTCTCAAAGAAAGCATTGCAGAATCTGCACCTACATTCTCTGGATTTGGATCTGTAAGACTCTGGTTTTGTTGAGCAAACAACATTGTAGCTGCAACAAAAGAAACTACAGTTAAAGTTAATATTTTTTTCATTCTGTCACCTCCGAAGTATCACTGCTTGAACTTGATTCAGAATCATCAAATTTTACATCTTTTAATTCATAACCATCATAAATATTTGACAATGAATTTGTAGTATATTTAATCTGATCAAAGAAGATAACATAATTATCAACATATTCTTCAGCATCTGAACGAATTCTAAATCCAACAAAAGTCATATTTTCTGGACCAGAACGTAAGTGTGAATGCTGTTGCAACCAACCAGGCACATTAACGATTATATTTCTCCAACCATTGAATGCCAAGCTTCCTGCTGAAAGCACATGAACACGTCCAGTTGCATCTCTTAAAAGAATTTCAAGATTATAATTATAATTTGCACCCCAAACCCAGAAATCAATCTGTGTTACAGTACCAACGAAAGGTACTTCAAAAGATTTACCATCTTTTACAGGATAAACTTCAAACCAGTTATCACCCTTTCTATTAAAAGCAGTCTGTACACCAAAAACTTTAGCTTCTGAATCTGTTGTACGGCGTAAAGGTTTTAAGGAATTTGGTATTCCCGCATAATATCCAGTTTTTGGATATCCTTCAGCAACAAAACGGCTTGAATTAACAGACCAATCCCAATTGTATACTTCACCATTGTATGGATAATTCTGTTCACTAGCTACATCAAAATTGTCCATAACAAATGTCTCTACACTTTTTGAACTTGGTTGACTGAATAATGGAAAACCAATCACAAAAAGACTAGCTAGACTGATAAAGACTTTTAGTCCCCTTTTCATGCAAAACTCCTTGAAATTTTTTACTTTTCGCAAAAAATTAAGATACTCCATTTATCGGAATAAATTGCTTAAATAATTAGTACCATTATATTTTCTGTAGTATTCTTTGTCAAACCTTTTTTTAATGGTTTCTTCAAAATTGATGAGTTTTGGAAATATTGAATAATTATATATTTTTATTTATACTCTTTTTAGAATTAATTCAGAATGATTTTCTTTTATTAGATAAAGTCGTTCAAAGAGGTATTTTATATGTATAGTTACAAAGAACTAGGCCTTGTAAACACAAAAGATTTGTTTGCAAAAGCTATTAAAGGTGGATATGCAATTCCAGCTTATAACTTCAATAATATGGAACAAATGCAGGCTATTATTCAGGCTTGTGTTGAAACAAAATCTCCAGTTATCCTTCAGGTATCAAAAGGTGCTCGTGCATACGCTGATAAATACATCCTACGCCACATGGCTGCAGGTGCTGTTGAATATGCACACGAACTAGGATGTGATATTCCTGTTGTTCTTCACCTTGATCACGGTCCAAGTTTTGAAGTTGCAAAAGATTGTATCGACAACGGTTTCTCTTCTGTAATGATTGATGGATCATCACTTCCTTATGAAGAAAATGTTGCTCTTACAAAAAAAGTATGTGATTATGCACATTCTCAAAAAGATTACGTTACAGTAGAAGGCGAACTTGGTGTTCTAGCTGGTGTTGAAGATGAAGTTGCTTCTGCAGAAAGTCATTACACAAAACCAGAAGAAGTAAAAGATTTCGTTTCTAAAACTGGTGTAGATTCACTTGCAATTTCTATTGGTACTTCACACGGAAGATGTAAATTCACTCCAGAACAGTGTACTCGTTCTGCTGACGGTGTTTTACTTCCTCCACCATTGGCTTTTGACGTTCTTGAAGGCGTTGAAAAAATGATTCCTGGATTCCCAATCGTACTTCATGGTTCTTCATCTGTTCCAATGGAATATGTTAGAATTATTGAACAATTCGGTGGAAAAATCCCTGATTCTGTTGGTATTCCAGAAGAACAACTTCGTAAAGCTGCTAAATCAGCTGTTTGTAAAATCAACATCGATTCTGATGGACGTTTAGCTATGACTGCTGCAATCCGCAAATTCTTAGCTGAAAATCCTGGAAAATTCGATCCTCGTGAATATTTATCTCCAGCTCGTGAAGAACTCAAAAAGATGTATATGCACAAAAACAAGGAAGTTCTTGGATCTGCAGGTCACGCTTTAGACTAGTAGATTAATTTACTACAAAAAAACCGGAAATATTTTTTATTTCCGGTTTTTTTATTTTAAAATGATGATTTATTTAAGTAAGAATCTATATTTGTTTATTCATTTTTTAAAAATATTTTTCTATTTAAGAAAATATAAAGTCCTGTTAATAAAACTGAACAAGCGCAAATAATTATACTTATAACAATTGAATTATCTATTACATAAAGAGATTCTGCTATTGAAGGAACAAATATTGATGCAACAATAACAGCAATGTTGATAATCATAAATGGAATGTTTTTTCTAGCTATGTTTTTTAAAAGTAAAATAAAAGATACCTGACATTGACACAACATCATTCCAAATAAACATGGTTTTATAAATAAAACATAAGGCGTTGTATTTGTTTTAGAAAGGCACAAAGTTAAAAACGGAATATAAATTGCATAAAATGATGTTAATAACGGGAAAAATGAATCAAACTTAAATGACAGTTCATCTCGTGAAATCAAAAAATATATTCCATATATAACTAGAATTGGAATAAAAGCTTCTTGTAAAAAATAATACAAGAAATTTTCTGAAAATGAATATGGAACAACCCTGTGCATATAAGTTATGAATCCTTTATAAGCACAAAGCAAAGCCGCAACCACAATTCCAATAATGACAGAAAGTATCATCTTTGAATTTTTTGTATAAACAAAGTATAGAGCTAAAAGAGAAGGTAAAAAAATTAATAAAAATAAATACATACAAACAACCTACACGTTTAAGGATTAAAAAACAAGTAATCTTTATGAACTCTCTTTATTTGTCCACTTTCTAGCCAAATACAAGAACGGAGTGTCAAGCAAACTTGTAAATATATAAACTACATAGCAAGCTACAGTTATACTTATCAATGTTGATAATGTGTATAAACCATAAAAAGCCCCGAAATTAAAAATTACAATATTAATAAATTGAGATATCAATGTTGCAATATTATTTCTAAACCACAACATCTTTCTTTTATCACCAGTTTTCTTTTCAGAAAAGCTCCAGAAAACGTGATAAAGTTTGACATCAACAAATTCAGAAATAATATAAGCAATCAAACTAGCCAACACAATTCTTGGTGTATTGGCAAAAAGATTCTTTACGGAAGGCATAGCCCAATCATTTTCTGAAGGAACATACTGCTGCCAAATAAAAGAAAAAATTATAAATATCACAGATGCGGCAATACCTATAGAAACACCTTTTTTTGCTTCTTTTTTTCCATACATTTCACTAAGAACATCAGTTGCAAGAAAACTAGATGCATATAGAACGTTTCCTAATGTTTGTTCCATTCCAAAGGCATTCACCATAATGGTAACTTCGATGTTAGCAAGAATGGTAGAAATTCCAATCCATGCAAAAACACCACCCTTTCCCCAAAGTCTGTGCAAAAGTACAACAGACCCAAAGGAAACCAACAATGTGATAATAATGAGCGATTCATTAATCATAAAAACTCCAACTTATGAGTATTATGTCAATAAAAAAATTGACCTGGTTTTATTTATAGGCAGGAAGGACTTCGAACTGCCTGTAATTTCATTTTATTTTGCAATAATTTGCATTATCTGAGCTTTTCCATTGATTGTAATTTCTTCACCTGGAGCAACAGCATAAATTTCTTCTGATTTTATCTGTTCTGTTTTTTGACCAGAAAGATTTGAAGAAATTGTTGCGTTTTCACAATTGATTATATACAGAAGACGGGTGTCTTTTGGCTCATCACCTTTTGGACAACTCATCTTCCATTCAGTCTCTGTTTTTACTTCTTTTAGATTAAAATATTTACAATCAAAACTTCCAGGAAAAGGAGCGACTGGAATCATTTCTTCAGATTTAATAACAGCCAAACCTTTATCAATATGAACTTCTCTGTCCCTACCCCAGTCATACAATCTATATGTTAAATCACAAGATTGCTGAACTTCCATAAGGCGAATTCCTTTACCGATGGCGTGAACTGTTCCTGAAGGGATGTAAATAAAGTCGCCTTTCTTTACATCAACCATTTCTAGATATTGTTCCAGTGTTTTTTCTCTAATTGCATTCGCTAAGACTTCTTTTGAGT
>CAYFND010000011.1:15955-30120 GCA_964344405.1 uncultured Treponema sp.
AACAAGCTTTGCATCTTTTTCTGCATCCAAAATGTACCAACATTCTGTCTTACCACGATTTCCTTTACCTTCCAGCTTTACAGCAAAATCATCATCTGGATGAACTTGAATAGATAAAGATTCGTTTGCCTGAATGATTTTAATTAAAAGCGGGTAGTCTCCACCACAAGCTTCTAAAAAATCCTTCTGTAAACCATTTGGATGAGTTGAAGCAAGCCACAATTCATAACCCCAAATTTTATCTGAACGTATATAATTTAATTTTAACATCTCTCTATTTTTCCCAAAGTTTTTCTGGATAATATCCGTCTTGAATCTTTTTTGCAATTTCTGATTTTACTACAGCTCTGTCTTCTGGATATGTCATTCCAAACCATTTCTCTTGAGAAGTAAAGAATTTTACAATTCCATCTTTATTTTGAATGATCTCACCAGTAGCCATTGGAAGTAAAGCTTCGGCTTTTGGACTTGATGCGTTTTTAGAAATAAATTCCTGCCAAGATAAGTTGAATCTTTCAAATGCTTTTGGAGAAAAACCAAATAGATTCATACTAACCCACTCTTTGCCAGTTAATGGAACTTTTTGTCCGTCCATCTCACTAACAATTTTGTCACCTTCATAATAAATCTTTAAGTTTTCAACGATTTTTGCAAGCTGGTTGTTCTCTACAGTACAAACACCGCGTGATACAGAACCATTCTTACTCATTGTGTTGCCCAAAACATATCCAACCATTGCGTGTTCAGTGCTATCATTTTCTATTGTAGAAAGATATTGACCAAGAGTGCTAATTGCCTCTCTTCCGTAATAATCATCAGCATTAATTACAGCAAAAGGTGTTTTTATTGCTTTTTCTGCACAAAGGATTGCATGAGTTGTTCCCCATGGTTTTGTTCTTTCTGCACTTTCTTTAAGCTGAGCGTCATTCAATAAACTATCATGACTTTGAAAAACATATTCTGCATCAAAATTTCTTGCAACTCTATCAAAAAGTCTTGTTCTAAAATCTTTTTCTATATCTTTTCTAATGATGTAAACAACTTTTCCAAATCCAGATTCTCTTGCATCATAAGTTGCATAATCTAGCAAGCATTCTTCATGAAGTCCTACTCCGTCAATTTGTTTTACTCCGCCATAACGGCTTCCCATTCCTGCTGCTAATACTAAAAGTGTTGGTTTCATATATTTATACTCCACAATTCTTTATTTTTTTCTAAGTCTATCTTAAAGTTATATTTTAGTAAATATTTTACATTGATGAATCATCGGTTATTGTTTCAAGAGCTAAAATCATCATCTGTGTGAAAGATTTTTGTCTTTCTTCTGAAGATGTACTTTCCCCTGTAATGATGTGATCACTTATTGTTAGAATTGAAAGTGCCTTTCTGTGAAATTGGGCGGCAAGTGTATATAATTCCGCACTTTCCATCTCTATTCCACCAACACCGTATTTTTCCCAAATCTTCCAGTTTTCGTTTTCATCATAAAATCTGTCACTGGAAGCACAAGGAAGCACTTTTACACCAATTTTATTTTTTTTAGCTTGAGTGTATGCTTTTTGTAAAAGTTCAAAATCTGCAACTGGAGAATAATGAAGATATCCAAAACGTTGAGTTTGTAACGAGGAATCTGTACAAGCACCATTTGCAAGGATTACATCTTTTACATGAATTTCTTTATTGATTGAACCACAAGTTCCAACACGGATTGCTTTTTGAACATTGTAGAATTGAAATAATTCCTGGACATAAATTGATAATGACGGCTGTCCCATTCCTGTACCTTGAACAGAAACTCTTTTTCCTTTATATAAACCAGTAAATCCCAACATTCCTCTGACTTCATTATAACAAACGGGATTTTCAAGAAAATTTTCAGCAATAAACTTTGCCCTCAACGGATCACCGGGTAACAAAATTGATTCTGCAATATCACCTTGTTTTGCATTAATATGTGTACTCATTCTACCTCCACAAAACTATATATTGAAGATTATACCTTATTTTAATATTTCATAGTATTTTTTTTTGTAAAAGTTTTATATATTAAAAGCATGATTGAATTTATCTTAAAAAACTTATCTTGGTTTTGGTTGTTCTTATTGATTGCTTGTGTCGTTATTGAATCTTTTTCAATGATGCTCACAACTATTTGGGGAGCGATTGCCGCTCTTCCAATGATTTTTATTGCTAAAACATCGCTTCCTTTCAAATGGCAATTATTGATTTTTGTAATAATCACAGTCTTACTTATTATTTTTACACGTCCGTTTGCTGTAAGAAAATTAAAAATCGGGAAGAATAGAACAAATATTAACGCCCTTGTGAATCAAGACATTCTTATTACAAAAGAAGTTTCAGAATTCACAAAAGGTGAAGGAAAAACTCAAAACGGTGTCACTTGGACTGTAAAAAGTGAAAATAACACATCTATACCAGCTGGTACAAAGTGTAAGATTTCTTCAGTTGAAGGTAATACTTTAATAGTAAAATAAATATTTAGGAGAAGTTATGATTTATATCATTGTCATTCTTTTGGTTGTAGTTGCTATCTTGATAATTACAAACATCCGTATCGTTCCTCAGTCACATTCATGTGTTATAGAAAGATTGGGAGCATATCATACCACTTGGGAAGTTGGTCTACACGTTAAATTTCCTTTTATAGACAGAATTGCAAATAAAATGTCATTAAAAGAAAGAGTTATGGATTTTCCACCTCAACCGGTTATTACAAAAGATAATGTTACTATGATGATTGATACTGTTGTTTATTTTCAAATAACAGATTCAAAGTTATATACTTATGGTGTTGATCAACCTGTGAATGCACTCGAAAACTTATCTGCAACAACATTAAGAAATATAATCGGAGATTTGGAACTTGATCAGACTTTAACCAGCAGAGATGTTATCAATACAAAAATGAGAAGCATTCTTGATGAAGCAACCGACCCTTGGGGAATTAAAGTTAATCGTGTTGAAGTTAAAAACATCATGCCTCCAGAAGCAATTAAAGAAGCTATGGAAAAACAGATGAGGGCTGAACGTGAACGCCGCGAACAGATTTTAATTGCTGAAGGTCAGAAACAAAGCGCAATTCTTGTAGCTGAAGGAAAGAAGCAGTCAACAATTTTGGAAGCAGAACCTCAGAAAGAAGCTGCCATTCAAAAAGCTAAAGGTGAAGCAGAAGCAATTCTTGAAGTTCAACAAGCTAAAGCTCAGGGAATTAAAATGATTCGCGAAGCTCAAGCTGATGACAGTGTCATCAAACTACGAAGCCTTGAAGCCTTTGAAAAAGCTGCTGACGGACAGGCTACAAAAATAATTATTCCATCTGATATTCAAAACATCGCAGGACTTGTAACAAGCATTAGTGAAGTTGCAAATTCTACAAAAAAATAATTCCAAAAAGAGCACCCGCTATTATCAATAGTATCGGGTGCAGATGGAATTTATAAAAAGCAAACAAAAACACTCCATACGCAATCACATTTACATAATCAAATAAATCCTTCCAACCTTGAACTGTTGTTAATACGCCTATTGAAGAAGGTATATTCAACAAAGATATAGAAAAAATATTTATTACTGGAACTAAGATTAATCCTGTAGTTACAGGACGCAAAAAAGTGAAGGAACCTTTTACATATTGGTTCTGACTAAATTTTGTTAAAAACTTGGCTATTATAATTATACAAATAATTGAAGGTAGAACTTCAGCAACACTTGCAATAATTCCGCCCGGTATTCCAAACAAATTGAATCCAACAAAAGTGGCAACATTTATTCCAAAAGGACCGGGGGTTGCTTCTGAAATAGCAATCATATTGTAAAATTGTTCTGAAGTTATAATTCCCTTTGCAACAATAGTCTGTTGAATTAATGTAAGGGAAACAATTCCTCCACCAATTGTGAATAATCCGATATAAAAAAAAGTAAAGAATAATTCGATGATTGACATTATTTCACTTCCTTTTCAGCTTTTTTTACAGAAATAAAAGTTGCCAAAACACCAAATAAAATTGCAATTAAAATAAGGATGAACGAAGGCACTTTAAAAAAGAAGATTAATACAAAAGCTGCAATCATTAATAAAAGATTCCACCAGTTTTTTATTGTCTTTTTTGCAAAATTAATTATTACCGTTGTTAACAAAGCTGCAACTGCAACATTTATACCCTTCAACGCTTTTTGAGCTAAAGGAATGTCTGATACAGAATTAATGAATGTTGCTAAAAGCATTATGATTATCAAAGAAGGCGTTATCATTCCCAGAGTGCATAAAACTCCACCAAAAACACCCATCCTTTTATACCCAACAAAAGTTGAAACATTCACAGCAACAATACCGGGCGTGGATTGTCCAATTGCGTAATAATCAATCAATTCTTCTTCTGTAATCCAACCTTTGTTTTGAATCAATTCGCGCTGCATCATCGGCATCATCGCCAGTCCGCCACCAAATGTAAAAAGTCCAATTTTTGAAAAAGTGTAAAATAGTTCCGCACATTCTTTTATTTTTTCTTTCATCTAAATACTCTGTTAATAATAGGATGGAGTTTACTATGGAAAGATTTTAATTTCAACACAAGTGCCTTTTGGAGAATTTGCATAAATCCTAAATTCTGCGCCAATCTGGTCTGCCCTGTACTGCATGGAATTAAGTCCCAAACCTTTTTTTATTTTTGCCAAATCAGAAATTCCACATCCATCATCAACAACAGTTATAATTATGTAATCTTTTACAGAACTAACAGAAACATTAACTGTTGAAGCGTTTGCGTGTTTGGAAATATTATGAAGAGCTTCTTGAATTATTCTAAAGATATTTAACTTCTGAATTGAGTTTAATGCTATTGTTTTTTGAACACTCCATTCGTAATTGCATTTTATATTAAATTGAGTTGCAAAAGAGTTGCACAAATTGCTCAAACTGTGGTCCATTCCCAAAGATGCCAGCTCAACAGGATATGAATTATGAGCATACTGACGAGTGCACTGCAAAGTTTCGGAAATCAAGGTTGCAATTTCCGCCATCTCTTCTTTTTCACTTCCTTCATGAATTGAAGAATAACTTCTACATAGCATAGAAATTCCTGCAAGCCTTTGGCAAATATCATCATGCAAATCAATACTAAAACGCTGCCTTTCCATCTCGCTTATTTTTAAGACTTCAGCTTCAACTTCAATTCGCTTGTTGTTAGCTTCAATAAGTTCCTTTGTTCGTTTATTAACTTCTTTTTCAAGATATTCAGAACGTTTGATTTTCTCGTCAAAAGATTGAAGCCTTTTTATTGTCTGAGCTATATCCACAATTATGGAACACATAGAAGGATTTTGCTGCTCTTTTGCTTGATATAAAGCGCATCCCATTATTTCATCACCAGAAGATATATATTTAAATGTATAGGAATCTTTTTCTGGGTTTCCGCAGTTTATTTCTTCAAAAAAATCACCAAGCAAGACCCTTTGTTTTATATATTTCTCTGTACAAATAACTCCATCTTTTTTTACAAATAGCGGTTTCACATAAATTGATTTTCTAGTTGATTTTGAAGAAAGCATCAGAATTATAAAGGTTTGAATCTCCATTTCATCAAGATATCGCTGGATGTAATAATTCAAGCAATCGAACGTGTTGGCAATATTCAATTCCTGCCCCATCCTGCTTAAATTTCTTAAGCGTAATTCAGAATGAAGATAATCATACATCAACTTCTTAACTTCACCTTCAAAATAGCTTTTTTCTTCAGTTTTGTGACTATTACAACCGCAAGATTCACGCAGAATCAAGTTTGAATATAAATAACTAGTCTCATCAACTTTCTTCCCATTTATCAAATCTTTTAATAAATCAACTGACTTTATCCCCATTTCTTCCAACGGTTGGTGGACTGTTGTAATTGAAGGAATCTCCAGCTCTGATTGAGGAATATCATCAAATCCAGTAACAGCAAATTCGTACGAACCTTCATCATTTCTGTTCATTTTTAGATATTTATAAACGCCAATCGCCATGTTGTCATTTGCACAGACAACAACATCAATTTTAAAATCTGGATTCTCATTTTTAAAGTCATTCATTATCTGCAAAGCTGAATATTCTGTAAAATCTCCTCTTCTAATAACATAATTAATATTTTGATTATCCTTTTTATAATTATTTAGCGTTTCAAGAAATATTTTTTCCCTTAGGGCATTATCATTGTGGTTTGCGGGGCCGCTTATATATAAAAATTTTTGATAAGAGTGAACATTCAGCAAGTGTTCAACCAAGTTCTTCATGGAATCCTCAGCTTTTATCAAAAGAGAAGTTACATTTTTCAATTTTTGACCGATTGAAACAACCGGAATGTCTCCCCAAATTTTTATAAATTCATCTCTATCTTTTTCACCCAAATGGTCGCAAATTACAGTTGAAAGTAAAATAACACCATGAATTCCAAAACATATATCTTCTGGAATTTTGGAAATAAAAGATTTTTCATTAAAAATAAAATTCTCTTGTTGAAAACAAATTAATTCAATACCCAACTCTTTTGCACGACGTTTAATTCCTCTATACAGTGAATTTTGATACTCTTCATCCAAGATATTTGTTACAATTCCAATTCTCATAATTTGATTATACACCATTATTGTGTTATTATTAATATATGAATTATTCAGTTTTAATCATTGACGACCATCCTCTTTTTAGTAGAGGACTTGCACAACTTATAGAAACACAAAAAACATACAAAGTTAATGGATTTGCAAAAAGCCGACAAGAAGCTATTTCTATTATTAATGAAAAACAATTTGATTTAGCAATTGTAGACTTGAACCTTGGTATGGAAGACGGACTGGAATTGATTAAAGATTTGTTGGCTTATTGCCCAAGAACAATAATACTTGTTCTTTCTATGCACGACGAGCGTTTTTATGCAGAACGCGCATTAAAAGCTGGTGCAAAGGGTTACATAATGAAAGCTGAGGCCGAAACTCAAGTTATAAATGCAATACAGACTGTAATGAACGGCGAAATTTATTTAAGTAATAAAGAAAAAGAAAGATTGAATTCTGTAAAAAAAGAAAATGCGAGTTCAAATATTGTAAATAAGGATTCTTATGATTCAGTTTCTGTTTTGTCAGACAGACAGCTTCAGATTTTCACGTTGATTGGAAAAGGTCTTGGCACTGTAGAAATTGCAAACAAGCTGAACCTAAGTATAAAAACAATAGATACACACAAAGAGAATATAAAATCAAAATTGCACTGCTCATCATCTGCTGAACTAAGACAAATGGCAATTGAATGGACAATGCACTAATTAATTTTCTTTTTTAGAATCTTCCATACATTTTACTCAAAAAAGAAAGCATTTCTGCATCTGATTTTTTCAAATCTTTTTTAGACATTCGCCAGTTCCAGTTGGCTTTTGCTGTTGCTGGAGTATTCATTCTGCCTTCATCACCAATGCCAATTATATCCTGCATAGGAACGATTGCGTATTTTGCAATTGAAGAGAAAGCACAACGAATTAGTTTTCTTCCAAGAATTTTGTTATGAACTTCTTTTTTTGCTTGTTCAACAGAAACATCCTTTCCTTCAAGATAACTTGCAACTAATTTCAACTGTTCATCAGATGTATTTTCAAGCCAACCTTGCAATGTTTCGTTATCATGAGTTCCAGTGTAAACAACACATTCGCTGTTTTCATATTGATGAGGAAGAAAACAATTCACCATTCCATTTTCCTTTGCTTCATCAGGACTAAATGCAAATTGAAGGACCTTCATTCCCGGCAGGCCAGATTCATCGCGTAATTGCTTAACTTCTTCTGTAATCAACCCCAAATCTTCTGCAATAATAGGCAGATCGCCTAATTCTTTTTTTATAGCATTGAACAATTCAATTCCAGGCCCTTTCACCCACTTACCGTTTATTGCGTTCTTATCTGTGGCAGGAACAGACCAATAAGCCTCAAAACCTCTAAAATGGTCAATCCGCAAACAATCTGTTAACTCAAATATTCGTTTGATTCTGGAAATCCACCATGAAAAGTTGTCTTTCTTCATTGCATCCCAATCATACAAAGGATTTCCCCACAATTGACCTTCAGCACAAAAATAATCAGGAGGAACGCCGGACACACAATTTGGACGGCCGTCTTTATCAAGTTGAAACCACTTTTGATTCGACCAAACATCAGCACTGTCTGAAGCAACAAAAATTGGAATATCGCCAATAATTTTTATTCCGTTGTCATTGGCATATTTCTTCAGTTTTTTCCATTGATAATCAAAAAAGAATTGAATTATTTTGATTCTTTCAATTTCTTCACCATGTTCTTTCAGCCAAACAGAAATTGCCTTTTCATCGTGAGTTGCTAATTCCCTTGGCCAATATTGATTCCACATTGAAGATTGAACTTTCTCACTTTGAGCTTTTTCATCATAAAAAAGCTTTATACTCATAAACAAAGCATATTGATCAAGCCAAGAAGAATTGGTATTACAAAATTCATCATACAAAGCTTTATCTTCTGTAGAGGCGTTATCTTCAAAATATGATGCGCATTTATTCAAAACTGGATTTTTCCACCAAACAACAGCGCTAAAATCAACATTTCCTTCTTTCTTAATATAATCAGGAGGAAGTATATCTTTTTTACAAGCCCACCCTTTTTGAACAAGCTCGTCCAAATCAATAATCAATGGGTTTCCTGCAAAAGTTGAAAATGACGCATAAGGTGAATCTCCATATCCAGTTGGTCCGATTGGAAGAATCTGCCATAAAGTTTGAGATGACATTTTCAGCCAATCCACAAATTCATAAGCGTTTTTTCCCATTGTTCCAATACCGTAACTATTAGGTAATGATGTTATATGTAATAGGATTCCACTTTTACGTTCAAATTTCATAATATTTCTCCAAATTAAAAGATTTTTGTTAATGGCTTTATACCATGCTGAGTTGCATATTGAACAGCATCTCTCGCCCAGGAAAGAACATATTCAGGACTATGGGCATCTGAGCTACAAACTACGTCAACATTTTTTGTAGCTACCAAATCCCAGAACTCATCATATGGATAAGGATGCCTTAAACCGTTCTTTGTTTCATTCATCTTTCGGTTCAAGCCATTGCCATTAATTTCTACAGGCAGATGACAATCTATAGCTGCATCCAGAATTGCACTAAGCATTGCTTTTGAATCAGCATCCCATTCTTTATATCCACTCATAAATAAATCAGGATGAGCTATAAATTTATACAACCCGCTGTTTATTCCTTCTATTGTTTGCTCAACATATTTATATAGCAATTTTTTTGAATCAACATTTGGAATATAAATATATTCACCAAAATCATAAACCCAATGTGGTCCAAAAATTAAGTAATCAGCATTCATTTCACCCAAAAGTACGTCTTTATACCAAGAATATGACGATTTATCCCATTCACATTCAAAACCCGCTTTTACAGGAAAATCAACCTTCTTGCTCCATTCTCTAACTTGAGAAAGATAATATTTAGCATCTTCCTCCGTCATCCTTATTTCAGGCCAATATAGTTTTGATTCTTTTGAATATGGGCAATGATCTGACATTCCAAGCTCCAAACACCCATCTTTAGCCGCCTGCATGATGTATTCTTCAACAGTTCCAGTTGCATGTTTACACAAGTGAGTATGTGTATGATAATTACTAATTTTTTCCATAATATTTCAATGGATACTATCACAAATACCTTTTTTTATCTATTAATATCAAACAGTGATATAATCAAACCATGACAATAATATTTGCTTCTACTCAACCAGAACTTTGTTATTACATTATCAAACAATTGAAAGAATTCTCTTGTTTATTTATATCAGATACTAAAATGCTGTTTCCCACAATAGAAAACCAAAAGGAAAGTTCTGATTTACTTGTATTGGACTACCTTCTGTTCAATCATGACATTTTTAACATTCACAATTATATTAAAGACGAGTTACATGTTTTCTTACCTATAATTTTTTATAATGATCCATGTATGTTACTTGATGATAAAAAAGAAAACTGGAAGAGTATGCTGAACATTCTTTATTCTTATCAAGAGGATTATAATTATTCTAAATATGAGGCTTTTCTTTCAAAACTAGCCACAGTCCTTGATTCAAAGGAAATTGCTCCATACATTGAATTAAAACCTAAAAGAATTGATACCCAAAATTTTAATCCGTTAAATTTTCTAACTAAAGACAAACTTATTTCTGTAAAAAAAGAATACAAGATTCCATCGAACCTGTTTTTTTTATTAACAATCCTATTTGATAATAGAAACTACACTTTAACTTTGAATGATATAAAAAAAATTTATGAAGATTATGACAAACAGATTTCTATTGAATCTCTAAAAGTTTTATTGTCCAACTTAAAAAAATATCTTGCTATGGATGAAAAAAACAGGTTCTCCATAATAAAGCATGAAAAGGGATTTCAATTATTATGTTTATAAAAAAAAAGAGAAATCTAAATAGATTTCTCTTTCTGACCCTTGGCAGAATCGAACTGTCGACAACTTGCTTAGAAGGCAAGTGCTCTATCCAGCTGAGCTAAAGGGCCAATAATCAATTATATTATCACAAATGGCATTTTCATTCAATACCTCAAACACCATTTTTATAATTTTTTTAGTTATTTACTTCACTTGAATCTATTGTAACAGCCCCAAGATTTAATACATTACTGTATTGATTAGTATATGAAGAATCTCTTGCCACAGAAACAGCATATAAAACAACATACCATTTGTTGGCTGCTGTAAAAGTTGAACTGTAATTTATATCAGAATCACTTGAAGTTGGAAGGGCGGCATTTGATTCGGAAGAAGTTCGGCCAAAATTAAAGTTTTTTCCATTGCTTCTTCTAGGCTGTCCAATACTATTACCATCAATTGTAAAACTTGAAGAGTATTCACTTGAAGTATTATAATCTGTAAGCCTTATATAAACTCTTTGATTCACACTAAAGGAACTTGCAGGAACTATTGGAGTTGAACTTGAACCAGACGCTCGTAATTGTTTATATCCATAACCACCACTTGAAGTTTCATTTGTAAGTTTCTCAATTGCATTTTGATAATTTGTAGAATTTGAAATTGTACTAATTGTACTTATTTCATTGTTCATAGTAACTGTATTATTATAAATTTTATAATATATATTAGTTCCTAAAAACGTATAATCGCTAGATATTGCAGCTTGATTTGTTGTATCACTTGTCCAGAAATCAAAATACTTCTTATCCCACAAGGAATCAACATTTGGATCATTTAACTTTGAAGCAGGTACATATAAAACTAGCAATGTATCTAAGCCACATGCAGATAAAATAAACAAACAAATCAAACTGATTATCTTCATCAACATAGTTTTTTTCATTTTATTTATTTTATCCTCAATTCTTCTTTTTAGATTATTTAGTTTCTAAAATCAAAAGTCTAGTTTTAGCAATTTTAGCCCAAGTATCATCAGGATTTTTGTCATTTAAATCTTGATAAACAGATTTAGCTTCATCAACTTTTCCTAGAGTTTCTAATGTTCTTCCATAACTGAATTTAGCATGAGTTTGCAAAATGTAATTATCATTTTCAGCTGCTTTTTTATAATTATCAGATGCTTTTTGTGTATCACCTAATTGTTCATAACAAACACCCAAATTATAATAAGCGATTGGTGCTAAATAACTTTTTTTACTTTTTTCAGAAACATTTGTCCAATAATTTACAGCATCATCATATTTTTTCTGTTGATAAACAATTTCTGCACAAACTAAGTTTGCTCTAGCTCCAGCTATGCCACCTTTTTTTACATATGGAACTAATGCTTCCAAAGCAACATTTCTTCTATCTTCAATTTCTTCTTCAGATAAATTCAACGATTCATTTGTTAGATTATAAGTAATTTCTTCAATTTTTGCTAAATTCTTACTTTTTGAAGATGAACCAATTACTGTTCCAACTATATAACCAACAACAAACATTAAAATAACACAAAAAATAGAAATTATTATTACTTTTCGTTTTTCTACAAAATCACCCACTTTTGTTCCAAGAGTAATTTTTTTAACTTCATCTGACATATTTGTAAACCTCAATTATTGTCTTTTTTCCGAATATTCAATTCGTTTATTAATTTTATCACATAAGTACGTTGTATTCCAAGTATTTTAGCTGTTTTTGTTTGATTCCAACCATTTTCCTCAAGAATTGTCTTTACGTATTTTCTTTTAAAATCATCCAACGCTGTTTTTAACGTTTTATCATCTTTAGACACTTCTGAAGAATTCTTATTATTCATCTTTAAATCATCAATTGACAGGCTATTGTTTTTACAAAAAATAACCCCTTTTTCAATTGTATTTATCAACTCATCAATATTTTCTTCCCAAAAGTATTCTATAATTGTTTTTTTTGCTAAATCTGTAAATGTATCAATATTTTTCTTTCTATCTAAACATATTTGTTTCAAATAAAATTCACATATTGGAATAATATCTTCACTTCTATTTCTTAAAGGACTGATATTCATGACAATAGTTGAAATTCTATAATATAAATCTTTATCTAGAATATCTTCCAAATAAACAATTTTATTTTCTTCCACACAAACAGATGAAATTATTGTTACTTTTAGATTTTCATTTTTAATCAATTTCAATATTTCTATTTGATTTGATTTTGATAAAAGATTTATGTTTTCTAAATAAAGGGTACAATTATAATTTTGCTTAGATTTTTCTTCTATTTTTTTACTTATTACAGAAATAGTTTCTTCAGAATCATAACCAAAACAGATTTGATAATAAAAATCGTTTTCAAGTTTTTCATTTATCATTTTTGAAATGAATTCTTTTCCACAACCTTTTTCACCATAAAGCAAAACAGAAGTATTTCTATGCAATCCTTCAATTATTTGTAAAAGATCTCTTGAATATTTACTATTTGCAACAAATGCTGATAAATATGATTTCATTTCAACAACATCATCTATTTGATTATTTTTCAATATAAACCTTAAATAAATAAGACGCATTAAACATAAAATTCAATGCGTCTTATCATATGTATTAACTTACATTAATTTTGCTTATTTCTTTTGAGTGTTAAGAAAATCACCTAAAGTATAAGCTCCATCATCGTTGTCATTTGAGCTGGAAATATACTGTGATATTTCTTCTCTTTGCTGCATACGTTTGTATTCACGAACAGAGAAAGCTACTTTCTCTTTTTCTACATTAACATCTACAACATAAACATTGATTTTGTCACCAACTTTATATTTAGCAACAGCATCTTCAAAAGATACTTTTCTATCATCACTCAAATTAGTTTTGTTTACCAAACCTTCAATACCATTTGGAGCTTTAACAAAGATACCAAAATCTGTAATTGAAGTTACTTCACCTTCTAGAGTTGAACCTGTTTGATATTCATCAGCAAACTGTTTCCAAGGATTGTCTGTAATTTGTTTCATACCGATTTTAATACGGTGTGCTTCATTATCACAATCAAGAACAACAGCTTCAATTTCCTGTTTTACAGTCAATTCACTACCAGGATGTTTTACTTTCTTTGTCCAAGAAATATCATCTGCATGTAAGAATGCATCAATTCCATCTTCCAAAGCAACAAAAGCACCAATGTTAGTAATTTTTACAACAGTTCCTTTTACTTTTGTTCCAACAGTATATTTGTCATTGATATTATTCCAAGGATTATCAGTAATCTGTTTTAAGCCTAAAGATACTCTTCCTGCTTGAATATCATATCCAAGTATCATTGCTTCAACTTCTTCACCAATATTTACCATATCAGATGGTTTGTTAACTTTTTTAGTCCAAGAGAATTCACTGATGTGTACTAAACCTTCGATTCCTTCTTCAAGTTCAACGAAAGCACCAAAATCAGTAAGTTTTGTAACTTTTCCTTTAACAACATCATTTACATGGTATTTTTCTTCAAAATGTACCCATGGGTCTTCTGTAAAATGTTTAAGAGAAAGATTGATTCTCTTTTCAGCAGGTTCCAAGCGAATTACTTTTAATTCAATTTCTTGACCTTTTTTTACAAAATCTTTAGGACGTCCAACATGACCCCAACTCATATCTTTGATATTAATAAGTAC
>CAYFND010000011.1:30151-31131 GCA_964344405.1 uncultured Treponema sp.
TAAAGAAATGATCTCTTTTTTCATCAACTTGTTCTTCAAGATACTTTCTTCTGTTTACAACAGGATTGATTTTTCCTTCAGAATATAATCTTTCAATATAAAATTTAGATTTAACACCAATCAAGCTTTCTGGTTTTTCAATTTTTTCGCAGTTAGACTGACTAATTGGTAAGAATGCCATTTTATCAATACCAAGATTAACTTCGTATCCACTCTTAACAACTTTTTCAATTTTGCCACTTACTGTAGTACCATCTTTGTAAGCTTGCTGAATACCTTTAAGAAAACGTTTAGCTTCAGCTTTCTTTTTTGAAAGTACAGGGCCATTAGAATTATGACCTGTTAATAAAGCCTGAACTTTATCACCTTCTTTAGGTAATTCATCTGTAAATTCTGATACAGGTATAATACCTTCTGATTTATCTCCAATGTCTACATAAACGTAATCATTTGCGATCTGAACAACAACACCTTCAACCAGCTGACCAGCCTGAGGAGTATTTAAGTCCTTCAGAGATTCCTCTAATTGTGTCTCGAAATTGCTCTTGGAGGTCTGAGCTTCTTCCTTTTCCACTTCCATTTCTTTCATTGTAAACCCTTATTTATGAATTTGATTTAATATTATTGCACAAACATTATCTATGGTCAAGTCAGAAGTATCTATATATAAAGCATCAGAAGCAATTTTTAAAGCTCCTTCTTTCTTATTTTTATCGATTTCATCCCTTTCCATGATAGATTTTTGTATTTCTTCAATTGTTTTATTGCTTACACCTTGTTCAAAGCGTCTTTTAGCCCGAACTTCAGCGGAAGCATCCAGATAGACTTTATATTCAGCATTTGGAAAGAACTTCCTTAAAACAATGCAAAAACTCACTTCAGAAAAAGAAAGCATAAAGGTTGTGTTTGATCAGGTTGGGACACCTACTTATGCTGGAGATTTGGCACAAGCAATTTTGCAAATTTCTACGCAATATTTT
>CAYFND010000011.1:31141-31496 GCA_964344405.1 uncultured Treponema sp.
GTCATATCCCGCCCTTCACACACTATATCAAGGGACTTTGTTGTTTCCCTCATCATGTCATTCACCAAATGTCTTAACGGAATAATTGCTGAAATTTTTGCTACGGCAGAAGTGACTTCATCATCATGAAGATGAGCTGTTACATCTGTTCCATTAAGCAAAAAATTTCCATTCTTATACTCAATTTTCTGTTTTTTACACCAATCAAAAGTTGATTTTTCATCAGTCCAATCAATTTTATTTTTTATTAAAGATAAGGTAAATGCCCTATAAAAACCGCCGCTATTTAAAAACGTGATATTCAATTTTTTTGCTAAAATATTGGCAATCGTGCTTTTTCCTGTTCCAGCAGGTC
>CAYFND010000011.1:31506-36287 GCA_964344405.1 uncultured Treponema sp.
GGTCCATCTATTGCTATAATCATATTAATTTTCCATTTTGTTTTTTGTAGTTCAACAATAAATCAACTTCTTCTTTTGTTAAGTCTCTAGAATCACCTATTTTCATATCATCAATATTTATCGGACCAATTCTAACCCTTGTTAGAGATTTAGTACCCATATGAAATTCTTCAAGGACATTTCTGATTTCCCTGTTCTTTCCTTCAATTAAAACAACTCTGAGTTTTCTAGGTTTGAATTTCTCTGCTTCTTTACATTTATAAAAAACATCGCCAACTCTAATTCCTTTTTGAAATTTTTCTGCAAAATCATCAGGAATATCTTGACTTGTTTCTATTATATATTCTTTTTCTAATTCTGTTGAAGGATGAGATAATTTTGCAGCAAATTCTCCATCGTTAGTAAAAATAATCAAACCTTTACTATACATATCCAACCGGCCGACATTATATAGACGTTCTGAATATTTTTCTTTTAATAAATCTACAGCAATAGGACGATCCTGTTCATCCTGTGCAGAACAAATATATCCTTGAGGTTTATTTAATAGAACATATCTTTTTGTTTTTTCAACAGAAATTTCTTTACCGTCGACACTAACTTTATCTGCGGCAGAAACTTTTGTTCCAAGTTCTGTTACAACAGTTCCATTTACAGAAACGTGACCGTCTTGAATTAGTTTTTCAGAAGCCCTTCTACTGGCAACACCGCAATGAGCCATAAAAACCTGTAATCGTAACAGTTCATCTTTATTTTGATTATCTTGCAAGTTCAAATCTTTCCTCTTCACTCTCATCCAATTTAGGCAAATCCGCAATGCTGTTTAATTTGAACAACTTTAAGAATTCCTTTGTCGTTCCATATTGAATAGGTCGTCCTGGAGCATCTTTTTTTCCAACATCTTTAATAAGGTTTCTATCCAACAAAAGACGAACCATATTATCTACAGATACTCCACGAATTCCTTCAATTTCTGCCCTTGTTATAGGTTGAGAATAAGCAATTATCGATAAAGTTTCTATAGCAGAACGAGAAAGTCTTCCTTCTTTTTTTGAACCGTACTGTTCTCTTAAAACTGACCAAAATTCTTTTTTAGGAGTCAAACACCAACCACCGGTAATCATTATTATTTCTATACCTGATGATAATTCACTATATTTTTCTTTTAGATTTTCAATACATTTTTCAACGACATCTTCTGAAAGTTGAGCTTTTACAGAAATTGTCTTTACAGGAACAGGCTCGCTTTCCAAAAACAAAACTGTTTCTACAAGAGCTGTTTCTTTTTCTAATTCCATTTTTATTCATCCTTGTTTAATTTAATGTCAATTCTTTTTCTTGAGGAACATAACCAGAAACGTCATCCCTCTTGCACAATTTGATATCTCCGTACAATTTATTTTGCATAATTGTAATCATCTTGAACTTAACGGCTTCCAAAATTGCCATAAAAGCACAAATTATATCCATTTCATTACCTTGACGAGTTAATAAATCTGTAAACAAGCATTCTTTTTTATCATCAAGCAATTCATTCATCAATGTAATCTTTTCATTAACGGAAATTTCTTCATACATATTCAAAATCTTTTCATTTGAATACTGGCTTACCATGGATTTGAAGATTGACTGCATTTTCTGAAGCAATTCCCAAGAATCAACTTGTTCCCACATTGATTCAGATTCATCAAAAGGTAGAACTCGCTGAATCTTCTTTCTTTCAAAATTCCATTCAGAATCGTCCTCTTGATCTTCCATCAGAGACGACAATTTTTTAAATTTTTGATATTCAATAAGTTTGTCTACTAATTCTTTTCTTGGATCTTCTTCATCCTGTTCATCAGAATCAATTTCTATAGGTAACAACATCCGACTTTTTATATAAATAAGCTTGCTTGCCCAACTATAAAATTCTGACAAATCACCTAAATCCGTTTGAACCGCATAGTCCAAATATTCAAGATATTGTTCGGTAATTTGAGCGATTGGAATGTCATAAATATTAACTTTACTTTCACGAATAAGCGTCCACAATAAATCGAGCGGACCTTCAAATTCCCCAGCTTTATATGCATGGGAACTATTTTTTTCTTCAGTGTTATTTTCGTTTAACGAATCATTTTTTTTAATATCCATAAAGTTACCACCTTATAAGGATAAAAATTCGCTTTTAGTCATCATTTTTTTTACAGTAGATGAATCTAATTTTTTTAAGTAAGACGAATATTTGTCCCTTATGATAACATCGGATGTTTTTTTTAAAACCTCAATAGTTGGAATAAGAACAAATGCTCGTTCATTTATTCTTGGATGAGGAATTTGCAAAGTTTCAGTATCGATTTGTTCATCACCAAACAATTCTATATCAATATCTATGGAACGAGGTCCATTTCTAATTTCTTTACTGCGATTTCGTCCTAATGTTGCCTCTATTTCATGAATATCATCTAACAATTCAAAAGGATTCTTATCATCGCTTACAAAACCAACAACAGCCATATTGTAAAAATCATCTTGATTCGTCACATACATGGCTTTTGTTATATAAACAGAGGATGGAACCAAATCTAGAATCAATTTACTTAATTCTAGATAGGCCAAATGAAGAGTTTGCAAAGGATTGTTTCCTTTAAATGATTTATTTGAACCCAACCCTAATACAACACGCTTCATTTTTAGAACAAACCGTCCGCTAAAGATTCAGGAGTTTTTTCAGATTTTATCTCTTTAATTTCTTCTTTACCTTTTTTAGTAATACCAACTACAACATCGCTTTTTTTAGCATCTGCTTTTTTTGCAGGTTCTTTTTTTTCAGTTTTAATTGGAACACCGTCTTTAGT
Organism: uncultured Treponema sp.; assembly: GCA_964344405.1. Classification (GTDB taxonomy): domain Bacteria; phylum Spirochaetota; class Spirochaetia; order Treponematales; family Treponemataceae; genus Treponema_D. The sequence goes on from CAYFND010000011.1 coordinate 34,347, forward strand.
CTTTAGAACTTGTCCTGGAAAAACTAGATTCCTTATTTTAGCTTCAATTTCCACGGCTAAATCTGGATGATCTGTAATAAATTGAACGGCATTTTCTTTACCTTGTCCAATTTTTTCTTCACCCATAGTATACCAAGCACCACGTTTATCAATTATTTCATGTTTAACAGCAGAATCAAGCAAACTTGCAGATGAAGAAATTCCTTTTCCAAAATAAATATCCAATTCACACTTTCTGAAAGGAGGAGCGACTTTGTTTTTTACAACTTTTACCCTAACTCTGTTTCCTACAGCGTCATCATCACCTTTTGAATCAATTGATTCAATTCGTCTGATTTCCAAACGTACAGATGCATAGAACTTTAACGCGTTTCCACCTGTAGTTGTTTCCGGATTACCAAACATAATTCCAATTTTCATACGGATTTGATTGATAAAAACAACGATACAATTTGATTTGCCAATTACGCCTGTTAACTTTCTTAAAGCCTGGCTCATCAATCTAGCTTGCAAACCCATGTGTGAGTCGCCCATTTCACCTTCAATTTCTGCTTGTGGTGTTAGGGCTGCAACAGAGTCAACAACAACAATATCAACAGCACCGCTTCGTACAAGGTTTTCAGTGATTTCAAGAGCTTGTTCACCAGTGTCAGGTTGAGACACCCAAAGTTCATCAATATTAACACCTAAGTTTTTTGCATAAATTGGATCCAAAGCGTGTTCAGCATCAACAAAAGCTGCAACTCCACCCAATTTTTGAGCTTCTGCAACAGCATGCAAAGCAAGAGTTGTTTTTCCAGAACTTTCAGGTCCGTACATTTCTATAACACGACCTCTTGGATAACCACCTATTCCCAACGCTTCATCAAGCAAAATTGAACCAGACGGAATTACATCAATTCCTTCCGCATTTGCCTTGTCACCTAATTTCATTAACGAACCTTGACCGAATTGTTTTTCAATCTGCAGTCTAGCCGCTTCCAACGCCTTCATCTTTTCTTCGATTTCAGCTGCTTTCTTCTCTTCACTAGTCATCGAGCCACCTTCCTCCCTATTGTACAATATGGCCAAAAATTACATTTTTCGGAATTTTTTTTATATTATTTTTTTTAGTTTTTATTGTAAAACACCATGAACACTTTGGTAAACAGAAAATCCTTTTAAAACCAAGCTTTTTTCAACGATTGATATTTGTCCTAAAATTCTTACAGGTTGATCAGATTGAATTCCAGGATCAGTTTCAAAAACAACATCAACTATACCGTCAACCTTCTTCATGGATTCATATCCAACCAAAAGTCTACATTCAAAAGAACCGTCTTTGTTGGTGTAAGCATCAGAAATTCTTCCCTGCCAAGAAACCCAGCAGTCTTGATACAAAGAGAAATCGCCTTCAACTTCATTAATAGACGGATTGTAATTCAATGTATCAAATGTTGGAATTTCAAAATAATTAGCAAGAATATTTGCTTTTTGTTTTATTGAAACTGTTGCATTTGAATTCAATATTTTATTAATTTCCCGTTGAGCTTCATTATCACGATGATTTTGAAAATAAGAAAGAGCTTTTTCATAACATTCGGTGATTTCTTTATCAGAAAGCAAATAAATAAACGATTGAGAACCCAAATCTTTTTCTTGAGGTGCATTTTTTTCTGAAGATGAGAGCATAAGTTGAGTTAAATCTTTTCTTTTACCTTCGTATATTTCAGTTTTAGTTGGAATGAATTTTACACAACAGAAAATTGCAATAATAAGCAGCACTGATACAAAAGAAATCCTTTTTACTAATAAATCGTTAATTCCAAGAGGCGGATAAAATTGTTCAATTTTTCCAGAATCCACCCATCTGCAAATTGTATCATAATCACCATGAGTTCTAATAAATTCCATGGCCTCAGAAGCCGTTTTATTTGAAGGATCGTTTGACTTTACATCAAG
>CAYFND010000012.1:0-21589 GCA_964344405.1 uncultured Treponema sp.
CTAACTGGAAAATAGATATTAAATCACAAAGTCAATATGAGGAATTAGTAGCTAATGAAAATTTAGAATCAACTAATGATACAGAAGTTGATTCTGATGACCTTAAAAATGATTCGGAAAATGAACTTGGTATTGAAATTTTCAACCGCAACACCAAAGGAATTTCTCTTACTAGTGACGGTATTGAGTTTTTGTCTTATGCAAGGCAGGTGATTGAACAAGCTGAACTTTTGGAAAATCGCTACACCAATAAAAAACCGTCTCGTCAGCTTTGTTCAATTTCCACCCAACACTACGCTTTTGCTGTTAATGCGTTCTGCAACCTGATTAAATCAACTGACTCTGATGAATACGAATATATTTTGCGTGAAACTAGGACTTCTGAAATTATTGATGACGTTAAAAACATGAAAAGTGAAATTGGCATTATGTATTTGAATGATTTCAACAAAAAAGTTATGAACAAGCTCTTGTCTGAAAGTCATCTTGAATTCACACCACTCTTCACCGCAACGCCTCACGTCTTTATTAGTGCTGAATGTGATTTGGCAAAGAAGAAGTCTGTTACTTTTGAAGATTTGCAAAACTATCCGTACCTTTCTTTTGAACAAGGCGACCAGAATTCGTTTTATTTTTCTGAAGAGATTCAAAGCACTGTCTCACACAAAAAAAACATCCACGTGAGCGACAGGGGAACTCTTTTTAATCTAATTATTGGAATCAATGGATATACAATTTCCAGCGGCGTTGTTACAAGTGATTTGAACGGAACTCAAATTGTTTCCGTCCCACTTGAAGTAAACGACAACATGACAGTCGGCTACATCACCAATACAAGGATTCCTATCAGTTTATGCACAAAGAACTACATCTCAGAGCTAAAAAAATGCATCCGAAATTACGGATGCACCTTGTTGTCTTAAATTGTATTTTTTTTAGAAAAGATTTCTAACTGCGTCATTTATCCTTTGTGCAACATAAGAATTGTTCATTGTGTATAAATGAACGCCTTCAACACCATTTGCCACCAAATCTACTATCTGGTCGACTGCATAGGCTATTCCGGCATCACGTAGGGCTTCCGGGGAATCCTCATACTTGTTCATTATTTTTCTGAACTTTTCTGGAAGATTCGCGCCACAAATACTCGTCATCCTTTCAATTTGTTTTTTGTTGATGACCGGCATGATTCCGGCTTCAATTGGAACGTTTATTCCGCCCAAACGAGCGCTTTCTACAAATCTGTAAAAAGTACTGTTGTCAAAAAATAACTGTGAAAGAAGATGTGTAACACCTGAATCAACTTTTTGCTTTAAATGACATATATCATCAATTACATTTTTTGATTCAGGATGTTTTTCTGGGTAGCAGGCTCCATAAATTGAAAATCCACTTCCGTCCCCAATTGTGCCTTCAACATATTTTATGTAAGAAATCAAGTCGCTTGCATATTGAAATTCACCAGCTGGCACACAATCAGGAATGGCGTCTCCTCTAAGAGCTAGAATATTATCAATTCCATTCTCTTTTAGAAGGCAAAGTGTATTGTAAACTTTTTCCCTTGTCATATATAAGCACGGCATATGAGCCACGGCTTTTACACCGCAGACATCCTTTATGTAGTTTGCAATGTTGATTGTATTTCCACTGCTTACGCTTCCACCCGCACCATATGTAACGCTGATAAAATCAGGTTTTAAATCACGGAGGTCGCCCAAAGTATTATATATAGTTTCTATTCCCATTGTTTTTTTTGGGGGAAAGACTTCAAAAGAAAAAGTTGTACTCATGCTCAAACCCTTATTTGTTGAAAAATTCTTTTCTGATTTCGTAAGTTGCTTCAACAAGATTCTTCAAAGATGCTTCTGTCTCTTCATTGCCCCTTGTCTTTAGTCCGCAATCAGGATTAACCCAAAGTTTTGATATAGGAATCTTCTTTACCATTTTTTCCAGAGCTGTTTTGATTTCTTCAACTGAAGGAACACGTGGAGAATGGATATCATAAACACCTGGACCAACTTCTGTACGGAATGAAGCTTTGTTCAAATCATCAAGAATTGTTAAATCAGAGCGGGAAGCTTCAAATGTGATTACATCTGCATCCATGTTATCAATATCTTTGATGATGTCGCCGAATTCGCTGTAACACATATGTGTATGGATTTGAGTTTCTGGCTTTACTTTTGCGTGTAGAATTCTGAATGCAGGAATTGCCCAATCAAGATAACTTGAATGCCAGTCAACTTTTCTAAGTGGCAATTTTTCTCTTAATGCGGCTTCATCAATCTGAATGATTTTGATTCCGTTCTTTTCTAGATCCAAAACCTCATCTTTCATAGCAAGCGCAATTTGATAAACTTGATCTTTTAGCGAAATATCCTCACGAGGGAAAGACCAGTTCAAGATTGTTACAGGACCAGTGAGCATTCCTTTTACCGGTTTTTTTGTGCAAGACTGGGCGAATGTTGACCATTCAACAGTAATGCTTTCTTTTCTAGAAACATCACCCCAGATTACAGGAGGTTTTACACATCTTGTTCCATAAGACTGAACCCAGCCGTTTTCTGTAAAAATGTAACCACAAAGATGGTCGCCAAAATATTCAACCATATCGTTTCTTTCAAATTCACCATGAACAAGAACGTCCAAGCCCAAGTTTTCTTGTAGTTTGATGCACTGTTCAATCTTGTCTTTGTTGAATTTTTTGTATTGTTCAGAACTGATCGAACCTTTTTTGAAAGCCGCACGATTTGCCCTGACTTCTGCTGTTTGAGGGAATGAACCGATTGTTGTTGTTGGGAAAAGAGGGAGGTTGAATTCTTTTTTCTGAATTGACTCACGTTCTGCAAAAGAAGGCTTTCTCTCAAAATCACTCTCTGTTAAATTCAACAGTTTGTTGTTTACTTCTTTATTTGGAACTGTTCTTTCTTCTGCAAAAAGTTCCTGATTGTTCTTAAATGCTGCAAGTCCTTTTTCATTTCCGTCAATAAAATCTGCAATATTTCTGATTTCTTCAAGTTTTTCTTCTGCAAAAGAGAGGAATTTTACTTTTTGAGAATCGAGTTTAGTCTCATTTTTTGTTGTGTATGGAACGTGCAATAAAGAACAAGATGTATTTAATACGATGTTCTCTTTTTGAACTGATTCTTCAATTTTATTCAACAAATCTTGAGTTTTTTTGTAGTTGTTACGCCAAATGTTTTTTCCACAAACAACACCTGCAAACAGCAATGTATTCTTTGGGAAAAAGTTATTCACGATATCAAGGCTCTGGATTCCTTCATAAAAATCAAATCCAAGTCCGTCAAAACCTAAAGAATAGATTTCATCATAACAATTGCGGATATCACCAAAATATGTCTGTAAAAGAACTTTGATTTTACAAGTAGAACGGATTTCTGATAACAATTCGCCATATAACGAGTTGAAATATGAAATTTCACATTCTGACATATCAAAAACTAAAGCTGGTTCTGCAAGAGAAATCCATTGTGCACCTTTATCACTAAGTGATTTTATGATTTTTGCATAAATTGAAATTGCATCCTTTACAAAATCATGGCTGTCTTTTTTACCAAAATAATGAGCCAAATGAAGGAATGTATATGGACCGATGATTGTTGGAACTGTAGTGATTCCCTGATTTTTTGCTTCCAGGAATTCAACAACAGGTTTGCAATTTTCTACATCGCATGAAAGCACGGTGTTGTCGTCAATCTCTGGAACAATGTAATGGTAGTTTGTGTTGAACCATTTCTTCATTGCAAGCGCTTTAACATCGCCTTTTTCACCTTGATATCCGTGAGCCATTGCAAAATAAGTATCTAATTCACTTAGATTCAAATTCTTATAACGTTCCGGCACACAACCGAGCATTGCTGCTACATCAAGCATGTTGTCATAAAAGGAAAAATCATTTGATGGAATAAAATCAATTCCAAATTCTTGTTGTTTTTTCCATCCAAAAGAACGGATATCTGATGCGACTTTCTGTAGTTCTGCAGAACTAATAGATCCTTTAAAATATTTTTCACTTGCAAACTTGAGTTCGCGTTTTTCACCTATACGGGGAAATCCTATAATTGAGCTTTTCATACTGCAAGACTAATGGATATTCAAAATATAATAAAACTCTTTATTTTTATACAAAGCCATAACTTTTGGTTATGACAAACAAAAGAGTGTTTCTTTATACTAAAAAAAGCCTAATCTACAAGTCGGAGGCATCGGCTTGGAGTGGCACTTTACAAACTTGCCAAGATTTCTTTCTTTATGTTTAAAAAGTCTGGTGTAAGGGTGAATTCTGTGCTTCGGGGTTTTGGTGCTTGGATTTTTAGTTCTTTGGTGATTGTGGCGGGACTTCCGTTTTTTCCACACAATATATAGATTCTATCAGAAAGAAGAATGGCTTCGTCTATGTCGTGGGTGATGAAAAGTGTTGATAATTTGATTTTTTCCATGATTGACAAATACCATCTGTGCATTTGCATTTTGGTGATGGCATCCAGCGCGCTAAAGGGTTCATCCAGTAACGCCAGTTTTGATGAAAACAAATAAGTTCTTAAAAGTGCGGCCCTCTGCTTCATTCCACCCGATATTTCACTTGGATATTTCTGTTGAATTCCGTCCAATCCAAACTGTTCAAACAAATCACCCGCTTTTTGAAACGCCTCTTTTTTGTTCATTCCTTTGATTACAAGGGGAAGCGTTACATTTTGAATTATATTGTACCAAGGTAAAAGCATATCTTTCTGCAGCATGTAGCTCACTTTTCCAGTTCTTCCGGTGATTTCATTTCCTTCAAGAAAGACTTTTCCAGAATCAGGCAGACTCAATCCCGAAATGATATTAAAAAGTGTTGTCTTTCCCCTTCCGCTTGTTCCAAGAAGACAAACAAGTTCACCTTCCTTCAAGTTCAAAGAGACATCTTTTAAAACAGGATTTTCATTAAAAGTTTTTGTTACATTTTCTACAGAAAGTACGCTTTCATTCATTTTTTACTAGTCCATATAATCGTTTGTGAACAATGCTTTTTGTGACAAATTATTCTTTGTTAGCTTGTTCTGATACAACCAGTCGTAAAAATCATTCCATCTTTTTGGATTCAAATATCCCCACTGAGGAACATCGCCTTTGTATTGATTATTTATCCAGATTTGACTTTTCTTCACCATCTCGCGGTCTAGTTCCGGAGCGGCCTTCATCAAGATTTCTTCTGCTTCATCAGGATTTTCAATTGAATATTCATATCCTTTTTTGATTGCTTTTAAGACTTTCTTCAAACTGTCCCCTTTTTTGTTCATAAAGTCGTTATTTGCAATAAAGAGCGGAGTGTAATAGTCAAAAACTGGATTCAACTCTGCAAAGTTCAAGAAATTTGTTGGAATGTTGTTTTTTTCTGTAGCAATTCCATCCCAAGCATAATAAATCCAAACAGAATCTGTATCATTTGACTGCAACGCTGTAATCACGTCGTACACTGTTGATGGAATCAAGTTCACTTTGTTAAAATCGCCGTTATCAGTTTGAACAATATATTTCATCATCTGCAACTCAACAGGATTGTTCCAAGTTGAATAAGTTTTTCCTTCTAGAGCTGAAGGTGTATCAATATTTTTTTCTTTTAAAGAGATGATTCCTGATGTATTGTGTTGCAATAAAGCTGCAACAGCTGTTACAGGAAGAGGATTCTCGTTATCCCAGGCTGGAGCCAGAGTATCCTGACAGTCAATTCCAACATCAGCCATTCCTGAGGCAACCATCAAGGGTGCGCCGTCTTCTGAAGGTTGAATTATTTCTACAGAAAGTCCTTCCTCTTCAAAAAAACCTTTTTCTTGTGCAACAAAAAGCCCCGTATGGTTTGTGTTTGGAGTCCAATCAAGAACGATTGTCACTTTTTCTCCTTGATTGCTTTTTGCAGAACATCCGCTAAATATAAAAATTGTTGAAATCAACAAAAGGAATAATATTTTTACTGTTTTATTTTTCATTTTTTGTAAACCTTTTTTCTAATATAGAAACTATTTTCATCAAGATAAGGCTGATGAAAGAGATTAAGAAAATTACAGCGAACATCTTGTCGAATGAATATGATTTCTTCACCCTTGTCATATAGACGCCAAGTCCGCTGTTACCGCCAAGCCATTCAGAAATTACCGCTCCAACTATTGAATAGGAAACGGCAACTTTTAGGCCAGAAAAGAAATGATTCATTGCACAATGTATTTTAATATGTTTGAAAATCTGAAATCTGGACGCGCCCATTGCCTTTAACAAAGAAATTGAATCTTTATCTGCCGAGCCGAATCCAGAAAGCAAACTTACAACTAGTGGAAAATAACACGTAATTACAACTAATGTGATTTTTGGAGCCGAACCATATCCCATCCACAAAATTAAAAGCGGAGCAATTGCAATTGAGGGAATTGTTTGAGTAAGAATTAAGACAGGATAAACAGCTTCATTCAAGATAACGAACCTATCCATCAAAGAAGCTGTTACAAAGGCGAGAATTATACTTACAATTATTCCAACAAAAGCTTCGTACATTGTTGTTCCAAGATGCTTCATCAAAAGAGGAAAATCGGAAAAAAATGAACGTACAACTGCAACAGGAGACGGCAGCATATATCCTGGAATCACTTTCAAGCTGCAAAGTATTTGCCACAACACCAAAATCAGTGCAATCAATATAAAAGGAGCCATCCTTGTGGGAATGGACTTTTTATTTTTCACTTCCGTCATGATATTTTGAGACTTTTTTGTCTATTGTTAGAACGGCGCCTTCCGGTCTGTAGCTAATTTTTACATAAGCGGAAACATCTTTTGCACCAGCCTTTACAGCCACAATTTGACAGTTTTTGATGATTTCCATCAATGTGTCATAATCACCTTCGATTGATGTTTCACAAGGTCCAACATAATAGTTAAGTCCCGTACTTTTAATATACGCGATTACTTCATCAACAATTCTGATTACTTCTTCATCAGAATCACATTTAGGCAGTACTTGAATTGCCACATTTGCTTCCATAAGGAAACCTCCGTAGATTTTATGCTACGGATAGGCGACGAGGGTTTTGTTTGAATGGATTATTCTTACAGATTTCCTACGCCGGCATTATCCGGATCAGGTTTTAGGGTCAGGAAATACATTCCTTTCTCAGCCGAATCAAGTTCAGCTCCCCTTTTTTAGAAAATATACAAGATGAATAATGGAGTGTCAAGAATGAGCAATCATCCAGAAAAGCCCTTTAATTTATAGAGATTTCACTAATCTTTCCGGATTGTCTTTATCCAACAGCTCAAAGCCTTCTTTTTGATAAAATTTGCAGGCCCTTTGGTTGTTTTTGTCTACACCTAGGTGGACGCCTTTTATTTTATTTTGTTCTAGGTTTGCCAGAAAGTGCGCCATCAATTCATGTCCCAGTTTTTTGCCTTGTAAATCGCTCGTCAAATCTATATGAAAATGAGCGGGATATTTTTCATACAATTCTGCCTCATCTGGTGAAAGTTAAGTTTCTTTTAATTCACCCAAAATCATTTCTTTTAATGATTTTTCATATTCGGATTTGTCTTCCTCTGAAGATTCGCATCTTTCTTTTAATTGAGGGAGCCATTCCGTCCTCATTCTTTCTGTAAAGGTTTTTGAGTCTTCTGTTCCAAGAATATAGCCTTTTGGATAGCAGGTATCTTTTTCTTCTATAACAAATGAATACTTTTGTGAGAACAAGGCATACGGGGCGGCGTAATAAAGTCCCAGAAGAAACTCATCATTGTAATATGGCGTTGCATCGCTTCCCGCAAATCCTGTTTTAAGACAGATTTTACACAAATAAGGAATATCTGTAATCTGCACGTTTCTAATTCTATATTGTTCGTTCATTTTTTCACCTATTGCAAGCTTCTTTTTTGAAGTTCAAATATTTCATCCCACGAAATCGACGTGTACGATATTTGTTGTTCAATGTTTTCTATTTTGGATAAAGTCTGCAAAAACATCAACGAGGCACCATAAGCAATTTCATAAGGATTTTGGTCGACTATCACCAATTTGGAATTGCAATTATTTAGAATCGCCTCAAACTGTGGAACTTCATCTTTTATTGTTGTTAAAATCAATTCTTTTTTTTCTATCGGCTGTCCGTGAAAAAAAACTTTTCCTGGTTCAAACAATGGAATAAAAGTTGTTAAAGTTGAAAACAAATCAATTATCCAATCTTTGTACGATTCATCATTTGAAAAAACCGTTTTCTTTACAGCATCGGGAAGTCCGGTCTGACCTTTTTTATTTGGCGTCCACGACAACGAAACATATTCACCAATTGCGTAATTATGCCCGTGAAGAACCTGCCCGTTCATAGAAATTGAAATACCAATACCAATTCCATCCTTTGTAACATTCGGGTTTAGCGATGAAGGATTATCACTGTAGTCTTTTGTAAAAACACATAGAAAATCGCCGCTTTTGTCTGAATCACGCTTCAGTCCGCATTGAAGCCAGGCGCAACATTTAGCATCATTTTCTATAAAGAAAGGAACTCCATATCTGTTGTTAATTTTTTCTGAATAATTAAAGCCTCGTAAATCAAACGGAACAGAATTCACAATTATGCCTCTATCAATATCAATAATTCCAGGCATTCCAACAACTATTCCCAAAAGTGGAATATTCGTCTTCTTGATTTCATCCATAACACCGTTGATTATTCCATCCAAAAGAAATAAGAACTGCCCTTCTGGATTATTTAAAAACTCAGGATTTATATGTATTTTCTCATACTTTTTAATAAGTTGTGTTCCATCAAAAGAAATCAGAACAATCTTATATTCATTAATCTGCAATTCAATTCCCAAAATTGAACCAAAATTCTTATTTATAGAAAGACATATCGGTTTTCTGCCGCTTTTTTCCAAATCAGAGCTTCTTTCTTTTTCTACAATCACATCATTTGAAAGCAATGTTCCAATAATATTGGAAACTGTTGAACGGTAAATATTAAACTTTTTTGAAATGTCAATTCGGCTTATTTCCGGATTGTTCCATATTGTTTTAAAAATATTTGAAATATTGGAATTTTTCTGAAAATCACTATTAAAATGCATTTCGACCACCTTAAGCTTGATTCATTGTACACCCCTTGTACTTAAAATGTCAATTTATTTAGTTAAATCACAATTTTCATAAACTAAAAACGAGTTTCTAATCACAAAAATGCTTTTATTTGTTTTTTCACTGGACAATTGAATATTATTGAAGTACTATTTAAGTATGAGAAATGAAAAAACAATTATCCCTTTTCCTTTTAATACAGAGGAAAAAGCTGGTTTCTTTAAAAATGAAGGAAAAATCTCTTTAGAAATTGACAATAACATTTCAACTTCGCAAAAGGATTTTTTTTACGAATATTTACTCAACGCCGGACTGAACTTGGATAAGAACTCAAAAGGTTCAAAATCCATCAACATAAACCTTAACAAGGGTGATGAAGCTCATCCTTTAGAAAACACAGAAGCTTATACTCTTGAAGTTGGCGAAAATCAAATAAAGATAAACGCCTCTTCTACAGCAGGAGCTTTCTACGCGCTTGTATCGTTAAAAGCCTTGCTGCTTTCTGACAATACAAAAATTGACTGCACATTTATCTACGACAAACCTGAATATGAATGGAGGGGATTCCTTTTGGACACCTGCCGTTCATTCTATTCAACTGACTTCATCAAAAAAATAATTGATATGTGCGCCTTCCACAAAATGAACCGCTTCCACTGGCACCTGACTGATGATCAAGGTTGGCGAATTGCCATTCCTGAATATCCAAAGCTTACAGAAATCGGCTCGAAAAGATTTGCAAACACTTCCCCGCTCACTCCTGATGTAGGCAATTCAACAAACCTAAACAGAAGGCTTTTCTACACAGACAAAGAAATTACAGAGATTGTTGAATATGCACAAAAACGAAACATCGAAATTATTCCAGAAATTGAACTTCCAGGCCACTCTTCAGCACTTTTGGCAGCTTACCCAGAATTTGGCTGCAAGGGAGACTCGTACAAAGTTGAAAACCGCTGGGGCATTTTTGAAGATGTCTTATGCGCTGGAAACGACAAAATATTTGAACTCTACGATGCAATATTCAAAACTGTAAGCAGACTCTTCCCTGCAAAATGGATTCACATCGGCGGCGATGAATGTCCGACATCAATGTGGGAAAAATGTCCAAAATGCCAGAAGAGAATTAAAGATGAAGGACTTTCTTCTACAAAAGAACTTCAACCTTGGGTTACAAAAAAGATGACAGACATTGTTTTGTCTTATGGAAAAACTCCGATTGCGTGGGACGAAGTAATTGACAACACAGAAAAAAGCCCTATCAGCAAAGATGTAATCGTTCAATCTTGGCGCGGTGTTGAAGGCGGCGAAAAAGCTGTAAAGATGAACCACAAAGTCATCATGTCACCACAAACAATGTGCTATTTGAATCTAAAGAACATCAATTCTGATGAAGAACCTGGTAGACTGGGTTTTATCACAACAAAAAAAGCTTATTCATACACTCCAATCACAAAGGAAATGTCAAAAGACTGCTTTGATTCAGTTTTGGGCGGCGAATGTACATTCTGGGCGGAAGAAATGCCTTATTCAAGAATGGTTGAATACATGATGTTCCCAAGATTCTGCGCAATTTCTGAAAGCTTATGGCTCCCAGAAGACAAAAAGGATTTTGAACGTTTTAGTGAAAGCGTAGTTGAACAAAAGAAACGTTTGGCAAAACTGGATGTTCTTTTCTACAACGGCAGATTGGACTAGTAAATAGTCGGAGGCAAAAAATGAAAACTTGTCTACATAATGGAATTATTCTAAATGGTATTTCTGAAGAAGGTAACGGAGCTGTTCTCTTTGAAGACGGAAAGATTATCGATGTTTTTTCGGAACAACGTTTTCAACAAAGAAAATTTGATTCGGACATAAAAATAATAGACGTAAAGGGAAACTACATTGTTCCAGGTTTGATTGACACCCACATCCACGGATTCAAAGGACATGGAACAGACAATTGCACAACAGAAGGAATCCTTAAAATGTCAAAGGATTTGGCGGAATACGGTGTTACAGCTTTTAATCCAACAATGTATCCAGATTCTGAAGAAAACATGATTTTCAAGATTAAAGAAATTGTAAAAGCCATGGGAAAAGAGGAAGGAGCCCACATTATGGGAATCCATATGGAAGGTCCTTTCATCTCTCCAGAAAAACCGGGTGTTCAACGTCCGGGAACAATCCGCCTGCCGGATGTAGCTTTAATGCAAAGGTTGTGGGAAGCTTCTGAAGGTCACATTGTGAACATGACAGTTGCCCCAGAATTAAAAGGCATGAGGGATCTGGCACTTTATTGCGTTTCTCAAAACATAGTTCTTCAAGCCGGCCACACAAATGCTGAATATAAAAACATCAAGGAAGGAATTCAAGTTGGAATCCTGCATTCCACACACTTCTTCAACGCGATGAGCCAGCTGCATCACAGGAACCCAGGTGCGGTCGGAGCAATCCTAATTCACCCGGAAATGTCTTGTGAAATAATTGCTGATGGAATTCATGTTCATCCAGATTTGTTCAAATTGTTGCAGCGGGAAAAGTCAAAAGACCAGATTGTACTTGTAACAGACGCTCTCACTCCGACGGAACAACGCGGCGACCATCTTTTTGCAAACAGTGAGGAAGTAGTTTTTTCTGAAGGCTGCTTCCACAGAAAGTCAGACAACGTAATTGCAGGTTCATCACTTACACTTATAAAGGCTGTTCAGAACACCCAGACATTTGGATTTGAACTTTCTGATGCAGTTCGTTTTGCCACAGCAAATCCTGCAAGGATTATGAAATATACAAAGAAAGGAATTCTTTCACCGGGTTATGATAGCGATATCACAATTTTCGACAAGAATTTTAATATCAAAAAAGTTTATATCAGTGGAAAATTGATAAAAGGTTAAAAGAGGAGATTTTTTATGAGATTGATTATTAAGAAAAATTACGAGGAATGTTCAAAATGGGTTGGCGACTATATTGCCAGCAAAATCATAGATTTTAATCCTTCAAACAACAAACAATACGTTTTGGGACTTCCTACAGGCAGCACTCCTCTTGGTGTTTACAAAAGATTGATTGATTTGAACAAAAAAGGCACAGTTTCTTTTAAGAACGTAGTTACATTCAACATGGACGAATACGTTGGATTGAATGCGGAACACCCACAAAGCTACCACTACTTTATGAAGAACAATTTCTTTGACTTCATTGATATCGATAAAAACAACATTCATATTTTGAACGGAATCGCCCCTGATCTAACAAAGGAATGCGAATCTTACGAAGAAGAAATCAAGAACAAAGGCGGAATTAATCTGTTCTTGGGCGGAACCGAAACGACGGTCACATTGCCTTAAACGAACCAGGTTCATCTCTTTCTTCAAAAACAAGAATCAAAACTCTAACTGAAGATACAAGGATTGTTAATTCCAGATTCTTCAAAAATATTGACGAAGTTCCAAAAACAGCCCTTACAGTTGGAATAAAAACTATTACAGATTCAAAAGAAGTTGTAATCATGATGTCTGGAGCCGCAAAAGCCATCGCCCTTGCACACGCAATTGAAGAGCCTATTTCACAAATGTGGCCGGTCAGCATCCTTCAAATGCACCAAAATGCAATCATTGTTTGTGATGAAAGCGCGATTGGTGAACTTAAGGTGAAGACTGTAAATTACTTCAAAGATATTGAAAAAAATATAAAAGACCCTTTATGCTAGAATTTTCACTTTGAACTGATTTTCTACTTTGGAGGAATTATGAATTTGAATGATAAGATAAAGAATTTTCTTGAAGACAATGGATTTTCAATTGATAAAATCAAAACTTTAACAGACGATTTGCTGTCTGATATGAAAATTGGATTGCAAAAGGAATCTGACGGAACACCAGAAACTTCTGCTCAACCAATGATAATTGCATCAAAGAATATTCCAAAAGAAAATCCAGAAAATGAATCTGTAATTGTGATTGACGCCGGTGGAACAAACTTCCGTTCTTGTCTTGTTTCTTTTGACAAAGACGGAAAGATTGAAATCAGCGAGTTCATGAAGACAAAAATGCCTGGTTCTGACAAGGAATTATCTAAAGAGCAGTTTTACAATCAAATTGCAGAAAATATCGAGCACTTAAAAAACAAAGCTTCCAAAATTGGTTTTTGCTTTTCATATGCAATGAAAAACACACCGGATGGAGATGCGAAAGTAACTAGGTTTTCAAAAGAAATAAAGGCTCCTGAAGTTGTTGGAACATTTGTTGGCAAAGAATTAAAAGACGTCCTTGCAAAAAGAGGCTGGAATCCAATTGAAAAAATAGTGATTCTGAACGACACAATGGCATCCCTTCTTTCAGGAATCACAAATTCTTCAAAAACAAAAAAATACAGTTCATACATCGGTTTTATTTTGGGAACAGGATTGAACAATGCTTATATTGAATACAACAAAATCCCAAAAAATACAGATTCTGCAACAGAAAACATAATTGTTTGCGAAGGCGGAATGTACAACAGAGTTTTTCAAAGCGTGTTTGACAAAAAAGTTGATGAAGAATCAACAAAACCAGGCGAATCAACTCTAGAAAAATTGTGTTCAGGCGCCTACATGGGAAAAATTGCCGATGCAATTGTGCAAAAAGCTGCAGCTGAAGGTTTTTTCTCAGAAAATTTGAAAAACATTCCACTTGGAATTATGCCTTTTGATATGGACCAGTTTTTGGAAAATCCATTTGATGAAAATACCAAAATTGGTGCCTTGTTAAAAAGCGGAAATCAAACAGACAGAGATACATTCTATTTGATTTTTGAAGCAATTATAGAAAGAGCGGCTTATGTTGTATCTTGTCTTTTAACTGCAACAATCCTTCAATGTGGAAAAGGAACATCGCCATCAGAACCAATCTGTGTTGTTTGCAACGGAACTACATTCTGGAAAACTCACGGATTGTTAAATAAAGTGAACGTATTTTTATACGAAAATCTTACAAAAAAATATAATCGCTACTTCGATATCGTTGGAATAAATAACGATATAACACTTGGAACGGCCGTAGCAGCCACTATTTAAAAAAGTTTTTATTTTTAGGGGGAAATCTTCTTTAATTTCCCCCTATTTTTTTTCTGTCATAATCCAAGTTAATTCATGCTTGTTGTAATTCAAATGCAAAACATGACTATTTGGAATCTCTTCAAACTCGCCAATCAATTTCCAGTCAATTTCACCCTGCATTTTTATTGTACAAATCATATTTTTTACCATTTTGCTGTCTATCCATTCATGAATCCATTTTAAAAGGCGTTCTGGATAACAAATCACATCGCTGAAGACCCATTCAAACGGCCCGATTTCTTCTGGTTTTAATGTAAAGGCATCATGAGCTACAAATTTTACAAGCGGATTTTTCATCAATTCTGGGGCAAGCTCGCTTCTATCAACTGCAAAAACATTCGCCTTCAAACCGCACAAAACCCATGTCCATCCACCGGGACAAGCGCCGGCTTCAAAACATTTTTGACCTTCGTGAGGAAGTTCAATATCAGAGAGAAGGTTTGCCATTGTAAGGCTTTCTTGAATCTTTAAATAAGCGCGGCTTGGTGGATTCTCGTGGTCTTCTTCAAAAACAATCCTGCCTGCAGGTAGAAAACTTGTTGTGGAAGCGGACGCAATTAAAGTGTGTTCGTCAATCAATGTGTATAATCCAATTTTTGACTGAGGAATTTTTACAGGAAATTTTCTTTCTTTTAGATTTATATAAGGAAGCTTGCTCTGAATTAGTTCCGCACGGCGAAAACACGTAAACTGATAAGGCGCCCAATTCCTCTGTAAAGATTTTAGATATGTTGAAGCTTCGCCGATTGATTCAAAATGAAGGATAAAAGGGTCTTCCATAACAGTACAAGCCCAATACGGATACTTATTGTTGGAACATTCCAAAAAATCAGACTTTGAAGAGAAATAAAGAAGGTCGCCGTATTTTTGTTCTGGCGCTTGATCAAACGAAAATCTGTTTTTTAATTCGCTTATAAGCATTTCTGATTGTTCTGGAAAAGATAAAAAAGCAACACCTTTAAGATTTTGAAGCTGAATAGACATTTTGGGAATCCTTAAATTATGTCAGTGAAGATATCAGAGTCCTCTTTTTTTAAATCGTTAATAAATGAAGTTAAGCGTTTCATATCTGGAGAAAAAATAATTTTCATTCCAATTTGAGTGGAACCTTGACATTCTTTAGCCCACTGAGGCTTACAATATAAATTTAGAGGATTTTCAGTAGAATTTCTGGATAAAAGAATCTTTACGTTATATTCATTTTCCAAATCGATTACAACAGGCATTAAAAAATGTATTTTACATCCAGAAATGCTTATATCATCAAGAACACCGGGTAAGGAAGAAATCTCAGAAATCAAAACTCGTCCAATCTCTTTATACCTTGTGTTCAATCTGTTTTCGTCTGACATTCGGCTATTATAACATAATTCGCTTCTATTTGACTACCATTACTTTTCTGGTCTCGTCATAACCCGCGCCTATAACGCGGACAAAGTACATTCCCCTTGCGACAAAGTTTCCGGCATTATTCGTTCCATTCCAAGTGAAATAATGTTCCCCCTGGGTGAGATAAGTTCTGTTCAAATATGTAACAATGTTTCCGTCCAACGTCATCACAATTACGTTCACTTTGCTTGGAACCGCCGTGTTAATTTTTACAACGCATTTTTCTCCAAGGATAGGATTGATGACATTGTTCAAAATTGTAACGCCGCCCCTTTGGTTTATTACAGATTTAACTTTGAAAGACCACAAGTCCAAAGAGAAGATATCTTCTTGATTCTTCAGCCTTATACACAAAAGAGGATACTGCAAGCTTACAGAAGGCGACATATTGTAAGTTAGTGTTGCAACATCAAGATATGGCGAATGAACAATAGGAACCGGCGTTCCAGTTGAAGTTTGAAGTCCGAACAAGTAAGAGATTTGGTCGCCAGACTTCCAAGTGTCAACAATCGACTGTGAAATTGAAAACCTTAATCCGTTTGTTCCATCTGTTGAATTCATAAAAGTGGAATCTGTGAACTTGAAGTTATAATTGTTTGAAGATGCAAATGTTGTAAAAGTGTTACTTCGTCCGTTTACGCTTACATCCGGCATCCAGATCCTCCACTCTTCCTGCAAATCACTGTTGATTCTGCTTGAAACAGAACCATCGGTTGGTGAATTGGCAAGATACAATCGTAGATGAGGATTTACGTCTGCAAGGACAGCGTTTCCATCAGAAATTGATGAAACCAATTCAATAGGGTCGCCGTAAGGAAGGGTTCCGTAGTTATATTGTTCCGCATCCCAATTTTGAACAGCCCAGCTGTCCCTTTGGTACAAACCGTCCATAAGGCTCTTTCCGTCGACCATCATCTCTGCATCGTAGGCGTATTCTGGGAATGCAACGTTAATTGCAAAATCAGAAAGAGCGTGGGCTTCAAAATATTGCATGTAATTTCCAAGTGAGTCTTGAATAAATGTTACATAACAATTGGCTAGTCCGGTAACAGGGTCTGTTGACGTTGGTGCATAAGTGTTGCCTCCAACTGTTCCTGCATTTTTAACCCTGATATATAAGTTTTTCACATCATCAAGTGTGATGTTTTTATTTAGTGTCAGTTTTATTGTTGTATAGTTGTCTTCATTTTTATTTGTAACGACGGAACACGGAACATTTGTATTGATGATTAAATCTGGGTCGGTGTTGGCCGTGAAGGTACCGCTATTGTCAATTGTTCCTATTTCAAAACAATAAGGCATAATAGTTTCAAAGCTTTCTGAAATATGATTTCCATTATAAACAATATCTGAACGACGTAATCTTTTTACAAAAGTTACATAGATTTCATTGTTTGAAACTGGAGAAAGTGAGATATTGAATGAAGGCGGAGTTCTATCAATTGTGTTGTCTTGAACACTTCTAAGTCTGTTTCCCGCCAAATCCGTTATGTATGAAGATGAAGAATTATAAGAAACTGTAAAAGATTCATTATAACGGATTGATGTATCTGTTAAATCCAAAGAGAAATACAAACTGTC
The DNA here is from genome assembly GCA_964344405.1 of uncultured Treponema sp. Lineage (GTDB taxonomy): Bacteria > Spirochaetota > Spirochaetia > Treponematales > Treponemataceae > Treponema_D. Next base: position 17,163 of record CAYFND010000012.1, read on the forward strand.
AGCTGTTAATGGAATTGCCCGGCGTGGATTTGTAGCACCCGTGAACAAAGAAGCATCCGCACCATATTCAATTGCGGTGAAAGGTCTGTTTGGAGTTCCATTTGTTCCAACGCAATATTTAAAAGCATTATGTTGATTCAACAATGAACTGTAGCGAACTCCTCCTGTTGTTTTGTTCGTGCCTGTAGAAAAAGGTTTTGAGCCGCCAAAAATATCAGCACTGTACGTATCAGCCGCATATAAACTTGCAGAAGCTACAGGTCCCGTACACCAACCTTTTTCAGTAAACCAATAGCAAGAATCATCTGTTGATGAAGGATTATCAAGGATATGGAATTCTATCTTATTCAAAACTGAACCATCGCCACCACCAACAGCTTCAATTCCTGTCATTGATGAATTCATTTTTAACGGTGCAAAAACTGGTTCTATTACATCCCAGATTCCGTATGTTCCGTTTTCAGATGAATCCACACTTACAGTAATCTTGTAATTTGCAACTTGGGAGTTTTTTGCTAAAGAAGAATCTTTCACCAAGTCATTTGTTGCCGCCCCACTCGGTAGAACTACGGTTCCTGATGGTGTTACAGCACTTTCTATATACGACTCCCAATTTTTATAAGTATTTCCATCTGTACCAGTCACAGTTCCGTTTGTGTAGCCTGCAACAGAAAGCCTGATACTTGATGAAGAAGTGCTGTACAATGCGTTTGCATATTTATCCGCGCTGCCGTTTTTTCCTGTATACATTTTTCCAGACGCAATTTGTGCAAGTCCTATCAGATTCATTGTTCCATCTGACGTGATATCTGTTGACAGTGAGCCAAAATTAGAAGTCACCTGCACGTTTTCATAAGGGAATGTCGTTGTTGACGGAATATACACATCACCTGCAATTGTGAAATCTCCAAAATTCACGGCTTCGGAATAATTGAACTCTATAAAATTGTGAGAATCATAAGAATGTTGGCTTGATTCACCCGTTCCAGAAACGTAGACATCATGAGTCTCTTGTCCTGTTTTTACAGAGATTAACACCGGCCCCGCTTTATCTGTTGTAGAGGTCCACTTTGCATAAGTTCCAGACGCCGCGGCATAATGCTGCAACCTTTTTCCATACAAGTCTGTTATAAAAAATGAATAAGTCGTTGTATCTCGGGGAACACTTAAATATGGGATTACGTTTTTATTATTACCAGATGCGTCTGTTCCACTTCCGGCAGATGTTCCTGTTGCGTCGGTGTTCCAAGTGTTCGGTGATTTTATGTAAACTTCAGTTGCCGTTGAACCCGCAGGAAGTTCGGTTGCGCAACCTATATCCGTGTAGAATTTTTCATAAGAACCAGCACTATTTGTCATTCTGGCATAAGTCTGATTCAAATTGAATGCAGCTGCTGTTGGATTTCTAACAGCGCGGTTGAATGTAACTTTGATAACGTCGTCGCGAACACTTTCAACACTTTTTATAAAAAAAGGATCTGTATCCCAATAAGTGTTTTCGGGAACTGAGCTGAATTCGCCTTCTGTCACGATTGAAACATCAGTTCCACTAACAGTAACATCATCAGTAAAAGTTGAATCATAAACTTCAGAAAATGATGTTGCGTTATTCATATTACTAGGAAGGTCTAAAGTTCCACCAGAAAAAGTAATTCCGTTAGCGTAAAAATTCTTTGACGATTTCATTGTTGTTGTTGCAGAAAGTGTCACTGTTCCAGAATATGATGTGGGAACGACTCCCTGCCCTGCCGGTAGATTCGTTTCTGAGTATTGATAAGCTGACGGACGAGGGGTTGCATATTTATATGCCCCGGCAACAGAAGTCTGTGGGTCTGTATCATTATAGCCATCGCCCAAAAGTACAATATCAAGATTTGAAGTTAGATTTTTTGATACAGAAAGTGCGCCTGTATACAAAACTATGTTCTTGCTTACATTTGTTGCACACGCAATTGTTACTGTTGCGGTTGAACCACGATGTATTATTAAATTTCCATCAATATTTACAGTTCCAGTTCCAGTAAATCCACTTTTTAATAAAGTGCTTCCGTCTAAGGTTAGAGTGTTTGCACCAACAGTTACCGCTGCACCATCACCAAAAAGAATTCCTTTATCAGAATTAGTTGGAGTTACATCTGCCGAAACAACAGTTGAATTGCCGTTTACTGTTACAGCCTTTTCAAATTGAATTGAACCAGCAGTAGAAGTGGTTGAAGAAGAATTATTAAGTACAACTTTACACGGAATTACAAGGGTTTCAGTAACAATTCCAGTTGCATTAAAAGTAGCTGTTGCAGTTGTGGAAGTTGTACTAAAATCCAGTTTATTTATAGTAAAATCATTAAAAGAAGATGCACTTGTATTTACAACTGTGAAAGTTGATGTAGAAGCTGTCACATCATCCACAAAAGTTAAATTTGTAGAAGTGAATGTGGCATTATGTGCGGAAGATAAAGTTGAATTGAACGTTATTGCCCCATTCGTTGTATCGTTTGCTGTAAAAGTTGAACTTCCAGAAAGTGTGACATCTTTATTAAAAGTGATGTCTCCATTTGTTGAAGTGGCTGTGCTTTCAAATGATGTGGAACCGTTGTAAACTTGGTTTCCAGAAGTTTCAATTGTTCCGTCAACAGTTACACTTTTTGAACCATCACCCAAAGTTGTTGTTGCGGCGTTTACAGTTCCGTTTATTGTTGTTTCTCCGGTAGTCACATCGGCAGCATTCAATGTGCCAGTAAGTTCAAATTCATCAAATGTTGAATCATTAGCATTTAAAGTTCCCACAACTACTGTTTTTCCAGCTGTGTGAACTACGTTCTTGTAATTTCCTGTAGAACCAAAATTAAATGTTTCTGTAGTAGCATCATTTATCGTCAAAAGTGAAGTTGTATTAAAAGTTGTATCAGAATCAATTGTTCCGCCACTCAAGAATGAAATTGTTCCAGAATCATTTTGATCTGTTATAGTTCCAATTGTAACGGCTGTTTCAAAATTATTTTGAGAATTTGTTTTTATTACTATTAAAGTTGCATTCAAAGCATCAGTTATAAAGTTCACAATCTTAGTTGTTGCCGTAGTTTTGTCTATGGTGATTTTTGTATAAGTTGCGGTTCCAGGTTCAAAATCTTGAGTTCCGTTTCCTTTCAAAATGATTTCACACGATGTAGTTTCAGTCCAAGTTCCATTATCCGTAAAGTTTCCACCTACAGTTAGCGTACCAGGAGTATTATTTCGTATGAAAGTTCCATTATTCGTAAAGTTTCCACCTACAGTTGTATTTCCTGAGCTTTGTGTGAAAGTTCCAGTTGTTACGTTCAGATTTTCTGTAATTTCTACCGGTAAAGAGAAAGTTACAGAATTTGTGTCGGCTGTTTTTTGAATATTCATCGTCCCTGTCACCTTAAACGAAGAACCTTCAACAGTTGTATCGCCACCGGTGAAATTTGTTGTTCCTTTTGTTGTAATAGCTCCTGTTGTTTCAATATTATTATCAAAAGTTATTACAGTTCCTTTTGCATCCACTGATTTTATTGTTGTCGTTGAACCAAGGGCATTTGTAAAATTGATGTTTCCACTTGTTGATAATGTGATTAAATCCCATGTTCCTGCTGTATCACCATCTACAGTTGAAGATAAAGTTATATCCCCGGTTGCAGATAGTTTTAAAGAACCTGTTAATGTTATTGCCCCGGCAAAACTAATTGTTCCGCTTGTTGCGTTTATATCACCGGCAATTTCCACAGTACCAGCTCCACTCTGGGTGAATGAAGTTCCGCTAACATCAAAATATGTTGTATCATCATAGCCATCTTTATCATCAATTGTAAGCACACCGGAATTCGTAATTGAAATTGAACCAGAAGATGTAATTGTGTTGTTGATGTTCACATCGTCTGCTGTAATTGTGATATTTGAATTCGTTTTTACAATTTGACTAAAAGTCACATCTTTAGAAGTTGCTGTAATTCTCAATTCATCCAAAGGAAAGGAATTTCCAATTTGAGCACTTCCAGAAAACATTACATCCCCAGAAGAAGTAATTGTTAAATCTCTATAAGAAACGGAGGAATCAACAGGATAATTAAATGTCACTCCAACGCAATCTATACTTGTATCATCTGTTAAAACGACTGGTTGATTAAAAGTGAGCGCACTTGTTCCAACATTAATTGTACCACCAAGATTGATTTTGCTTGGTGTTGTAGAAAATACCAAAGAACCGGCAGTCAGTCCGTCCAAGATTGAAACCTCGCCGCTTGTTCCAAGAGTTACTGTTTGTCCTGTTGCAGTAGTTATATTTTGATTAAAACTTATGTTTCCAGAAGTTGAACTCACTGTTACATCGCCACTTGAATTTACAGTATCATTAAAACTGATTGCTCCGCCAGAAGTCGAACTCACGTTTATTGCACCACCCGACGATACAG
>CAYFND010000012.1:21599-30667 GCA_964344405.1 uncultured Treponema sp.
AAGAGTTACTGTTTTACCTGTTGCAGTTACAGTATCTTTAAAACTGATGTTTCCAGAAGTTGAAGTCACGTTTATTGCACCACCAGTGTTAACAGAAGTTACAGCTTTTTCAAAAGTGATTGTACCTGTTGTGGATTCCGCGTTTATCACACCGCTTCCAGTTGAATTTACCGCGCCTTTGTAGGTTTGTGCGCCTGTTGTTGTTTTTACTTTTGCAGCTGAATCTGTAAAAATTACTCCATTTGTTGCATCACCCAAAGTTGCGCTCACAGCTGTTACAGCGCCACTTCCACTAATTGTAGTCTTTGCAGATGTATACGCTCCGCTCGATGTTACACTTCCACTTATTTCTGTTTCACCAAGATTCACATCTGCCGCAACAAGCGTTCCACTGATTACTGTCTTTCCACTTGTATGTGCAAAAGCCAAATCATTCGTTCCGTCGTTTATTGTCAGAGTTTTGCCGTTGTCTATTGTTACGGTTCCACTTGTTGTAAGGTTTGTCGCACTTTTTACTGTTGTATCGGCAGCAAAAGTTAAGTTTCCGCTTGTATCTGTAAGTAACTCAAAAGATGAAGTTCCTGATAAAGTTACACTTGTAGTAGTTCCGCTTATTGCAAGAGTTCCTACTGTAAGTGCAGAAGTAAAACTTTTTGTTCCATTAGTGACATTGATTGTAGAATAAGAGTTCACTCCAGAAAATGATGAAGTGGTATTTCCGTTTAAAATAATTACTCCGGATGCAGTCCACGTTCCTGTGTCTGTAAAATCGCCGCCAACGCTAACAGTTCCACTCGTTTTGTTCACAGTGCCACTGTTTGTAAAATTACTTGTAACACTAATGTTTCCGCTACCGTTTATAGTTCCAGCATTTGTCAATATTCCTGTAACACTGATGTTTCCAGTTCCACTCACAGAACATGATGCATTATTCGTAAAATTACCGCCAACTGTAATATCTGCGCTTTGACTCAATGTTCCAGCGTTCACAAAATTGTTGGTTGCCGTAATTATGCCGCTGCCGTTCAGAGTTCCGTTGTTTGTTAAAATCCCACCAGAAGTGATTGTTCCTGTTGACGTTAGATTTGCGTTATTAGTAAAAGCACCGGTTGAAGTAATTGAACCGCTACCAGTCACGGTATTTGTTGAACTTGTTCCAAGAGTTACTGTTCCGCCAGCAGATATATTTCCACCAAGTGTGATGTCTCCACTTTCTACAAAATTGCCACCCAATGTGATTGAACCATCTTCACCAACAGTCGTATTTCCACTCACACTCAAACTACCGCTTCCAGTAATTCCACCAGAAGCCGTGAGCGTATTTGTTATAGAAAGTGAACTGTTTATCTCTAGCGAAGCTCCAGTTGCTATTTCAAGATTATCTATACTTACCGTTGAAGAGATTATTGGTGAATTTGCTGTTCCTGAAGGAATTAAAACATCATCAGTAGAAGCTGGAACTCCATTAGGACTCCAGTTTGAATCTGTTGTCCAAACAGAACTTGTTGCTCCAGTCCATGTTTTATTCGTAAGTCCTGGAACAGAAACATTTACCGTAGAACCAGTTGCTGTTGTTATCATATCATCAACAGTTTGAGTTCCGCCTGTTATTATAACATTACTTGTTGTAACACTTCCTGCTCCAGAAAATTCAACTCCGTTCGCACAATTAGCTGAAGAATTACCCAGGTTTATTGTTGTTGCAACAAGAGAGACATTCGCTCCAACATTTATTTTCTCAGGATTACTTGAATATGTTGTTAGATTCAACGTTTCACAAGTTATAGATGCTCCTGATGAACCTGTCAAAACTAGGTTACCAGAATAATTTTCATTTGGAGTTACTAAATTCCAAGTACTACCAACAATCAAATTAGTAACGGTAATGTTGTAAGAACCCATATTGATTGTACAAGCGTTATCTCCGTACGTAGCTAAAGAACCGACAGTTATCTCTGAAGAAAGATTAATTGTTACAGCAATAGTACGGGTGTCAATTATTGCCACATCATCAGAAGTTGGAACAGTGCCCGTGCTCCAGTTTGCTGCGGTGTTCCAATCTCCATTACCACCGCCAGTCCATGTTACAGTTGCTGCATATAAAAATGAGTTTGCTAAAAAAAGAATCAGAGCTAATAGAATGAACCTAGCTTTTTTCAAGCTTATTTTTTTGAGGAAATTAACTGTCTTGCATTGATTCAATCTAAACATTTTCTACTTATTAAACGCGAATTTTAAATAAAAATTACACTTTTACATTTTGATTTTCGGTAAAATAAGTAGAAGACTTCACAAATAGACGAGTATTTTTTATTTTTTTAATAACATTGCAAAAGGATTATAAGTTTCTCCGTCATCGTTTTGAGAAGAAATATATTTTTTTGCAGTTTTATCTTGTTCTGCAGAAGAAGCAGTTTTTAGTGAAATTCTTTTTTGTTTAACATCAATTTTTTCAATAATAACGCTCATCTTCTGACCGACTTTATACATTTTGTGCAAGTTTGAATTTTCAGAAAGACCTTCAAGTTCACTGATATGCAATAATCCATCAATTCCCTTGTCAAGATTGATGAACAAACCAAAATCAGCAATTCTACTTATTTCACCGTCAACTTTTGAGCCAACAGAGAATTTTTCTTCAACTGTTTCCCATGGACTTTTTATTAATGCTTTCAAACTTACAGAAACACGTTCGTTTTTCCAATCAGTTTTTAAAACTTTAAGTGTTAGTTTTTCGCCTTCTTTTACAACAGAACCAACATCATCAATTCTTTCAAAAGAAAGTTCACTTATAGGCAACAAAGCGCGGAATCCAGAAATGTTTACAAAAGCACCAAATTTTTCAATTGATTCAACAACACCTTCAACAATAGCACCTTCTGTAATTTCAGAAGCCAAAGAAGCAAGTTTGTTATTGTATTCACTCTGACCGATTGCTTTATTTGAAACCAAAATGTTTCGTCCGTCTTCTTTATATTCAGTAATAATGAAAGTCAAATGTTTTCCAACATAAAAAGCTGGTTCTTCCTTCTTTTTAAAACCCATCTGTGAATAAGGACAAAAAGCTCTTGAAGACCCGATTTTTACTTCAAATCCACCTTTAATTTCTGCCTCAACATGGCCTTCAACCGGAATCTGATTTTTCCAAGCATTTTCCAACATGGCTTTATCAGCTTTTCCACCAGAAATTTTTGTGGTAAAACAAGTTTCACCATTCTTTTCACCAGTGTAGTAAACTTTTATTTTATCGCCTTCTTTGATTGTAACTTTTCCATTTTCATCAACAACTTCCGCTCTATCCAAAACGCCTTCGGATTTAGCACTCAAATCAAGAAATACAGTTGTATCAGTAATAGCTACAACTTGAGTTTCAAAACTCTGACCAATTTCAAATCTATTTTTCATATTTTTACTCCAATGAAAATTCAACAAGAAATATCCAGATTCCTTGTTGATTTTTTAATCTGTTATTTTTTTATTTTAAAGGGATTCCACAACCTTTGTGTTCTTCTTCCCAATTTTGTGCAATTCGTAATATTTTTGATTCCCCGAACATCGGACCCACAAATTGCATACCAACCGGCATATTATCTTTTTCAGTTTTACCAGCTGGAACAGAAATTGAAGTACATCTTGCAAGGTTTACAAATGTTGTATACAAGTCACTCAAGTACATTTCCAACGGATCATCAACTTTAGAACCCAAACGGAAGGCTGGAGTTGGACAAGTTGGACACAAAATGATGTCGTAACTTTCAAACAAAGATGCAATTTCCTTTTGAATTCTAGAACGAACAGTCATACCCTTTTTGTAAGTGTCACCGCTGAACTGTTCAGAAAGAACATAATTTCCAATTACAATTCTTCGCTTTACTTCAGGACCAAAGCCATTCGACCTTGTTGTAACATAAAGATCATCATAACCTTTGCCTTCATCAATACGGTTTCCATAACGGATTCCATCAAATCTACTCAAATTTGAAGCCGCTTCAGACAAAGCAATTACGTAATAACTTGCAATTGATGCGTCCAAAATTGGCAAATCAACAACTTCTATTTTTGCACCTTTTGATTCAAACCATTTCTTTGTGTTTTCAAAAACAGCAGAAACATCTTTATCCAAACCTTTTGTTTCCAAAAACTGTCGAGGAATGGCAACTTTTAACTGTTTGAACTCGCTTTCACTTAAAGCTGATAGATTTCTTAATTCAGCAGAATCTTTTAAATCAGCAGATGTGTCATCATAAACATCAACGCCCGCCATCACAGACAAAGGAGTTGCAATGTCACTTGGAGTATGTCCCAAAATTCCAACTTGATCCAAACTTGAACCATAAGCAACAACACCCCAGCGGCTCAAAACACCGTAAGTCGGCTTTAATCCGTAGATTCCGCAATAACTTGCAGGTAAACGAACAGAACCACCAGTTTCTGTTCCAAGTCCGAATAAAACTTGATTTGCACTAACAGCAGCTGTTGAACCGCCGGAAGAACCACCAGAAACATAGTCTCTATTTATTGGATTTCTTGTTGGACCATAACATGAATATTCAGTTGAAGAACCCATTGCAAATTCATCTTGATTGCAGCGTCCCAAAGGAATGGCACCAGCATTTTCCAATCTGGAAATTACAGTTGCATTGTAAGGAGCAACATAACCAGTCAAAATCTTTGAAGCGCAAGTTAGTTTTTTACCTTTTACAGAAATATTATCTTTAACTGCAAAAGGAAGACCCAACAATGGTTTTTCTTCAAAAAGTTTGTCTAAAGTTCCGTTTTTTCTAGCTTCATCAATCTCTTTATCAGCATTTTCTGCCTTTGTAACAGCGTCATCATACATTTCCAAAAATGCATTCAAAGGAATCTTGCTGTTCTTATCATTTTCAAAATTTTCAATTGAATCTGAAATTAATTTCTTACTTGTAACTTCGCCTTTTTTCAAAGCGTTTCTTGTTTCGTCTATTGTATATATCATAAGTTTCTCACTTTTATAAAATTAAGCACCTTCGCCCAATACTTTTGGCACTTGGAAATATCCGTCCATAAAATCTTTTGAAACTTTTTTTACATCGTGCATTTCAAGACCAGGAACAACTTCATCATTGCGAAGTGCTTCAACTTTTGTAGAAGGATATGCATCATATGGATTTTCGCTATCATCATATTTAGAAAGAATTTCAAAATATCCAATTATTTCGTCAACTTGTTTTTTGAGGATTTCAATATTTGTACTTTCCGGAGAAAGACGTGATAAATATAACAGATTCTGTAATGTCTGTTCATCAATAGTTTTGTGAGTACTCATATTTTTATTATAGTAGTTTTTTTATTGTGTTTCAATGCAAGATAAATTTATCATATTCTGTAATCTTTTTTTGATTGAACTGTTTTATTATTAAAAGCAAACGTTTTGTTGAATAGGTGGGTTAAAATAAAAAAGCAGATATACTAAAATCTTCCCCTTTTAGTAAACTGCCTTCTTAATCAAAAAACTTTTTGTAATTGTTGTTTATCTAATAAACACTCTCAGCTTGTAAATAATAATAACTCTCCACTTGGAACTCCGACATCCCTAATGCTTTGTAATCGTCAAATCAATAATTAGTTTTTACTCTCAAATCAAACTAATTATTTACAATTATATGAAGTTTTAAGTTACTGTCAACAAATTGGAAACGTCCAAAACACGAATTAACCAAAGTTAAATCGTAACTTTGGACTATTTTTTTTCAAGTTTTTCTTGCTTTTTAAGCCTTTTTAATATTTTTTTTTACAAAACTGATTCTAAAAATAACTTTAATCTATCTGTTTTTGGATTTTGGAAAATTTCTTCTGGATTACCTCTTTCCAAAACATAACCATTATCAACAAAAAGTATCTCATCAGCTACATCTCTGGAAAATCTCATCTCGTGAGTAACAACAACCATTGTCATTCCTTCATGAGCTAAATCTCTAATTACAGAAAGAACCTCGCCAACCATCTCTGGGTCTAGAGCTGAAGTTGGTTCATCAAAAAGCATTACATCAGGATTCATTGCCAAAGAACGGATAATTGCAATTCTTTGCTTTTGTCCGCCAGATAAAGTTGAAGGATAAGAATCTGCTTTATCGGTCAAGCTGACTCTTTGTAAAAGTTTTAATGCGTTTTCTTTTGCCTCTTCCACCGACTGCAACTTTAATGTTGTTGGGGCAAGAGTAATATTCTGCATAACAGTCAAATGTGGGAATAAATTAAAATGTTGAAAAACCATTCCCATTTTTTGTCTGCACAAATCAATATTTGTAGACGGATTTGTAATATCAATTCCCTTAAATAGAATTGTTCCACCGTCAGGAACTTCAAGTCTGTTCAAACAACGTAAAAATGTACTTTTACCAGAACCTGACGGTCCAATAACTACAAGTTTTTTACCTTTTTCAATATTAACAGAAATGTCCTTGATTACTTGAAGACTTCCAAAATTCTTTTTTAGGTTTTTAACTTCTATCACTTTTTGCCATCCTCTTTTCAAATCTAGCAAATAATTTTGTTAATCCCACAGTAAGAACTAAGTAAATAACTGCACAAGTCAATAATGGAATCCATGCGTTGTATGTTGCATTACGAATCATATCACCGGCTTTTGTTAAATCCATTACAGCAATAAAGCTTGCAACAGATGTTTCTTTTATTAAAACAATGAATTCACTTGTATACGTTGGCAAAACTGCTTTTACAGCTTGTGGCAAAATTATTTTAAATAAAGTCTGTTGTTTTGTAAGACCAAGAGAACGGCCGGCTTCCGTCTGACCAATATCAATTCCCTGAATTCCCGCTCTGAATATTTCTGTACAATACGCGCCAGAATTTATTCCATAAGCCAAAATTGCAACAACAAGCCTGTTCATCCCCAAAGGAGCAAAAATTACAAAATAAAAAATCATCAGTTGAGTCGCCAACGGAATTCCACGAAGAACTGTTGTATAAAGTTCAGCAATCCATTTAAGTAATTTATTTTCAGATACTTTCATCAAGGCGAAAATACAACCCAAAACTGTACCAATTAAAATTGCAAAAACAGCAATCAGCAACGTAATTCCCAAACCTTGGAAAATCAACTGCCACCGCCCACCGGATATCATTGTATCTATAAAAGATTGAAACACTATTTTTCCTTTAAAACAAAATAAGAACGCCACAAAATATGACGTTCTTACAAATTAACTATTTACGAACAATTACAACTTGTTTTGACTGATAATATGGAACAGAGAAATCTACATTCTTTTTACGTTCATCTGTAACAGACATTCCAGCTGCAATAAAATCAATTGCGTCAGAAGCTAAAGCAGGAATAAGACTATCAAAAGCCATATCTACAACTTCAAGCTGAGCATTAGCTGTTTTAGCGATTTTTTCACCCATTGTAATATCAAAACCAACGATATTTTTTCCTTCAACATATTCAAATGGAGGGAAAGCTGCGTTTGTTCCAAGTTTTACAACTTTTGAACTAGATGATTTTTCTGTTGCAGGAATAACAATGTTTCCATCAACTGGCATAAAGGCGTTTACTAAAGAAACATATTCACCATTATTTTTCATTTCATTAATTGTTTGATTAATTTGTGAAAGTAATTCTGTATTTCCTTTTTTAACAGCGATTGCATATTCTTCTGTTGCCAAATCCATATCAATAATCACTAAATCAGAATTTCTTGATACAATTTCTTTTGCTGGAAGTTCATCAAGAACAACTGCATCAATTGCACCGTTCTTCAAATCCAAGGATGCATCAATTCCTGTTTTGAATGATGAAAGTGAAACATTCTGAACATTGTCCTGAACCCACATTTCACCAGTAGTTCCAGTTTGAACACCAATTTTTTTACCATTTAAATCAGCAGCTGTATTGATTACAACCTTGCTTTTTGAACAAGATACAAATAAACAGCCCAAAACTAAAGCTGTAGCTAAAATTCTTAAAAACTTTTTCATAAGACCTCTTTTATTGTTAAAATAAAAACAAATAATAACATTTTAAGCGTTAAGATACAATATTCTCTTTTTTCTTGCCAAAGAATTGAAACTTGGTTTCTGCAAGGACAACAGCCAAGAAAATCAAGACACAACCCAGAATCATTCTTAAACTCAAGCTTTCTTTCAAGAAAATCATACTGAAAACAACGCCGAACACAGATTCAAATGACAAAAACAACGATGCCAATGATGGTTTTACATATTTCAAGCCCAAATTCTGCAAACTGAACGCAATCATCGTGCTAAAGATGCCCAGATACAAAATTGAAATTATTACCCGTGAGTTTCCAAGCAAATGCAAAGATTGAGTGCCTTCAAAAATTGGTGATAGAATCCAACCGAAAATTGCGGCAAATGTAAATTGAAGCATTGTTAAAAACAACGGATCGTCACCTTGTGAATTACAGTGAGATGTCCACATTATGTGCAGGGCATAAAAAACACCGCATAACAAAGTCAGCAAATCACCTTTATTGATTTTTAAAAGTGAAGAACCATCCGAACCCAAAGAAAGCAGGCCTATTCCCGTGATTGATAAAATTGCTGCCACAAAGACATACCATTCAGGCTTTTTCTTATAAATTATCCAACTGAAAAATGGAATCAGAATTACATAAATTGTTGTTAAAAACGCATTTTTTCCTGCAGTCGTGTAGCTGCAACCTATTGTTTGAACAACGTATCCCAAAAACAAGAAGACTCCTGTAATAAATCCATTCTTCAAATAATGCCAGTTCAGCAACTTCCATTTCTTTATAAAAATTAATCCCAAACAAACAGAAGCCACAGTATAACGGAATGTAACCATATAAATTGAGCCGATATAATTCAAACTGTCTTTTACAACAACAAAACCAAACCCCCAAAAACAAGCTGCCAACAATAATCCAAAAGATGAGAAGAAAGTAATAGATTTCTGATTTTTCATAACAGTGGATTCTAGTTTAAAAATAAAAAAAAAGGAATCTGTTTATAAAAACAAATTCCTTTTCAAAACTGATTAAATCAATTGTTTGAGTCTATTTGATTACAACTTTTTTCAAGTG
>CAYFND010000012.1:30677-35897 GCA_964344405.1 uncultured Treponema sp.
AAATATCTCTAACATAATCTTCAATAGTTCTGTCTGAAGAGAATTTGCCACTGTTTGCAATGTTGATCAATGCCATTTTTGACCAAGAACGTTCATCAACATAAGAAGCTGCAATTTTTTCTTGAGCTTTACAATAAGCGTCAAAATCAGCACAAATGTAATAAACATCCGGACGTTGACCTTCAACACCGTAAACCAAAGAATCATGAAGTTCCTTGAACAATTGGTGAGTCGGGTCGTAAGTGCCGTCAATCAACTGATTCAACACTTTTGCCAAGTTTGGATTACATTCAATATATTTCTGAGGATTGTAAGAATGGTCTCTTTCCATTTGTTTGATTTCTTCTGTTGTCAAACCAAATACAAAGGCATTTTCCTCACCGGCTTCTTTTACAATTTCAATATTTGCTCCATCCATAGTTCCAAGAGTAAGAGCTCCGTTCACCATGAATTTCATGTTCGATGTTCCAGAAGCTTCAAATCCGGCTGTAGAAATCTGTTCAGAAACGTCAGCTGCAGGGAAAATCTTTTCTGCAACACTAACACGATAGTTTTCTACAAAGACAACTCTTAATTTGCCTCTAACCCTTCTATCATTGTTAATTCTTTCTGCAACAGTGTTAATCAATTTGATGATTGACTTTGCCCTTCTATAACCAGAAGCTGCCTTTGCACCAAAAAGGAAAGTTCTTGCAGGTGGATTATAGTTTGGATCTTCAACAAGGCGGTTGTACAAATACATAATGTGAAGCACGTTCAACAACTGGCGTTTGTATTCATGAAGACGTTTTACTTGAACATCAAAAATGCTGTCTGGATCCAAGAATTCGTTTTGTGTATGTTTTAAATAATCTGCAAGAATCTGTTTGTTATCCATTTTGATTTTTGCAAGTTCTTTTAAAGATTCATCATCATCAACAAATTTTTCAAGTCCCTTCAATTTGTTCAAATCTTTTTCCCAACCGGAACCAATTCTTTTTGTAATAAAATCAGAAAGTTTTGGATTTGCATTCAACAACCATCTTCTTTGTGTAATTCCGTTTGTCTTATTGTTGAATTTTTCTGGATACATGTCGTACCAGCATTTCAACTCTGAAGTTTTTAACAATTCTGTATGAAGTTCTGCAACTCCGTTTACGCTGAAACATGAATGAATTGCAAGCCAAGCCATATAAACTTTGTCATTGTGAATTATTGACATCGACTGGTGTTTTTCATAATCGTTTGGATATTTCTGACGTAGTTCAATCAACAAACGACGGTTGATTTCTTCTACAATCTGATAAATTCTTGGAAGTAATCCGCTGAAAATACTGATCGGCCATTTTTCCAAAGCTTCTGCCAAAATTGTGTGGTTTGTGTAAGCAAAAGTTTTTGTAACTACAGCCCAAGCTCTTTCCCAACCAAGGTTATAATCATCAAGCAAAATGCGCATTAATTCAGGAATGGCAACAACAGGATGAGTGTCGTTCAACTGAATTACGTTCAATTCTGCAAATTTAGAAAAATCTGTTCCTTGATCTGCAACATAATGGCGAACTAAATCTTGAAGAGAAGCTGAACTGAAGAAATACTGTTGTTTTAATCTTAACGCTTTTCCACTTGGACCGTTATCATTTGGATAAAGAACACGGCTGATGTTTTCCGCACTGTTCTGGCGTTCTACAGCCCTGTTATATTCCATATTGTTAAAAAGTTGTAAGTCGAATCCGTTTGGAGAAGTTGCAGACCACAATCTGAGTGTGTTTACTGTTTTTGTGTCATAACCAATAACAGGAACGTCATATGGTGTTGCTGTTACTTCTTCTGCATTTTCAATATAAAAACGAGGTTGTCCGTCTGGAGTTTTTCCATAAGAAATATTTCCGCCAAATTTAACTGTTACAGCTAAATCGCTTCTTTTAATTTCCCAAGGATTTCTATGAGCCAACCAATTATCAGTATATTCAACTTGATATCCGTCTTTAATTCTCTGTTCAAACATTCCGTATTCGTGACCTGGATAATCCAAAGTTGCCAACGAATCCAAGAAACAAGCTGCAAGTCGTCCAAGACCGCCGTTTCCAAGTCCTGCATCTGGTTCTTCATCTTCAATCATGTTGAAATCAATATTCATACCTTGAAGAACTTCAATTACAGCGTCTTTGATTTTTGCATTCATCAAGTTGTTGCTTAAAGCGCGACCCATCAAAAATTCAGCAGATAAATAGTAAAGCTGTTTTGTGTTCTTTTTTTCATATTGCTGGCGGGTTTCCATCCAGATGGGCATTATCAGTTCTAGTGCAGATGCAGAAACGGCATCAAAAAGGTCATGTTTATTAGCTTGAGAAATGTCTTTTCCATATTGTCTTCTAAGGCGTGCAGATAGATTTTCCTTAAATTCATTAGCGTTAAATTCCATCAAATTCTCCTAAAATAAAAATCAATTTATTTAAACTTTTATATAAGTCTGCAATGCAAACTCTCAACGAAAAGATTTTAACATCGCTGCAAAATCCCTCATTAATTTTCTTATTTGCTCATTAGTATTATTGTTGCATTTGAAAGTAAAACATATTTCTTTTGATCCAAAATAAGCTCTTCCTTTCCACATTCCAGTATATCATCAGGACTATCAAGCGTTGTATCAACGACACGATACCATTTTTTGTTATTTTGTAAAGCAGGAATTGTTACAGTTAAATCATAAATATCAGTGTTTGTTGCTACATAAAAATCACAATCCGAACCCTTCAACTGAAAACTCAAGAATCTTTTTGTCTTACTCCAGTCTGGATTTTTACCGCTGAAATTATACCATGTTATTTCTTGATTATCAGTTTTTTCGGAATTATTTTTGAAAAACGACTTTCTACATAATACATTATGTTTTTTTCTTAATTCAATCAACTTTGAAGTGAAACGAACAAGTCCTTCATTCTTTTTTTCAAGGGACCAATTAATCCAGCTGATTTCATTATCTTGACAGTAAGCATTATTATTTCCGTTTTGAGTTCTGCGCATTTCATCACCGGCTGTAAGCATTGGAACACCTTGAGAAATAAATAGATAAACTAAGAAATTCTTGATTTTTGCAAGACGTAAAGATTCAATCTTTGGATTTGTGCAGACGCCCTCAAACCCGTGGTTATAGCTGAAGTTGTCGTCGGAACCGTCTCTGTTGTCCTCGCCATTTTCCTCATTATGCTTGTAGTTGTAGCTGACCAAATCATTCAGTGTGAAACCGTCATGCGCGGTGATGAAATTAATAGAAGAAAGCGGACTTTTTCCTTCATGGTCAAATAAATCTGAGCTTCCGGCAATTCTTGTAGCTGCAGCCGTTACAACGTTATCGTCACCTCTTATAAAGCGCCGGATATCATCTCTAAAGCGGCCGTTCCATTCACTCCATCTGTTTCCACCGGGAAAATGCCCAAGCTGATAAAGTCCGCCGCAATCCCAAGGTTCTGCAATAATTTTTGTTCGTGATAAAATTGGGTCTTCATTTATTGAATTTGTAAGATAAGGCAAATCCATTGGAATTGAAAATTGGTCTCTTGTTAAGATTGAAGCCAAATCAAAGCGGAAGCCGTCAACGTGCATTTCATAAACCCAATATCTAAGGCAGTTCAAAATATAATCTATTACAACAGGATGATTACAATTTACAGTATTTCCACAACCAGAATAATTCATGTAATATTGTTTTTCTTTATTTGGAAGCAGATAGTAAACATCATTTTGAATACCTTTAAAACTGAATGTGTAGCCGTATTCGTTGCCCTCAGCTGTATGGTTAAAAACTACATCAAGAATGACTTCCAAACCGTTCTTGTGCATTTCTTTTACCATATATTTAAACTCGTTCACCGAGCCGCCAGGAGTTTTATCATATGAATAAGTTGATTTTGGTGCAAAAAAGGCAACTGTGCTGTATCCCCAAAAGTTCACCAATTTTTCGCCTGTTTTTGGGTTTACATTTCCGTTTTCATTTTCATCAAATTCAAAAATTGGTAACAATTCAACAGATGTAACTCCCAATTTTTTTAAGTAGTCAATCTTTTTTGTAAGGCCTTTATATGTTCCTTTTTCTTCTATATTTGATGAATCTGATGCTGTAAATCCTTTTAAATTCATTTCGTAAAGGATTGTTTTTTCCAATGGATAATTTAACGGAACATCGCCTTCCCAATCAAACTTGTCTTCAACAACAACACATTTTGGAAAGTTTGATAAATCAGACAATTCACCAGTTACAATATCAAGAGATCCAGATTTTCTTTGTGAATTATAGGAATTAAAAATTGAACCGATTGTCAGCGCTTTTGCATAAGGATCCAGCAAATATTTTGACTTATTAAATCTTAAACCTTTTGGAGGGTCGTAATCACCGTCAATTTTGTATAAATAAAGAGAACCAGCCTTCAAACCTTTTACAAAAATGTGCCAGATGTCACCCGTTCTATCTTTTATTGGATTGAAATCAATTATTTTGGAAGGAAGTTTATCCTTTTCGTCTGTAAATAAAACAAGAGATACTTTTTTTGCCGATCTGCTATAAATTGAAAAAAAGACACCTTCTGAAGTTAGGACAGATCCATATAATCCAGGAAATCCGTCATGAACTGTTAATGAAGCCATAATTGTGGATTTTAGCATAATAAAAAGTACTTTTCCAGAAAAAACGTGTATAAATGTATTTTTCTTGATAGATTTTTCTGTTTATGCTATAAATCTACTATGAAAGTTGCAATATTTTTTGGGTCAAAATCAGACACAGAGAAGATGAAAAAAGCCGCTGACGTGCTTAAAGAATTCTCTGTTGATTATAAGGCCTACATTATTTCCGCTCATAGAGCTGGTGAATTATTAAGAGATGTAGTTCATCAAGTTGAAAAAGATGGGTGCGAAGTCATCATTGCAGGAGCAGGTCTTGCGGCAGCACTACCTGGAGTAATAGCAGGAATTACAACATTACCTGTTATCGGCGTTCCTCTTGAATGTATTTCTACAAATTCAAACGGACTTGGAGGAATGGATTCTTTACTTTCTATCGTTCAAATGCCACCTCAAATTCCTGTTGCCACTGTTGGAATAGGAAACGCAAAGAATGCAGGTTATCTTGCAGTACAAATCTTAGCAATCAAATATCCTGAATTAAAGGATAAATTAGTGTCTTTCAGACAGAAACTTGCCGCTGATGCCCAAAATAGCGGTTTGGATGTTGAATTATAAAAAAAT
>CAYFND010000012.1:35907-36261 GCA_964344405.1 uncultured Treponema sp.
TGGTGTTGATGTTGAAGAAGGTTACCGCGCTGTAAGCAAATACAAAGAACATGCAAAAAAAACTGCTATTCCTGGTTTATTAACAGGACTTGGAAGTTTTAACGGTATGTTTGAAATTCCAAAAGGATTGAAAAACCCTGTAATGGTTAGTGGAACTGACGGTGTTGGAACAAAACTTGATATTGCATTCCAAATGAAAAAATATGACACAGTTGGAATCGATTGTGTTGCAATGAGCGTTAATGACATTTTGTGTTCTGGTGTTCAAACATCTTTCTTCCTTGATTATGTTGCTTGTGGAAAACTTGATGCAGATATAGCTTCTGACCTTGTTAAAGGTGTTGCAGAAGGTTG
>CAYFND010000013.1:0-18316 GCA_964344405.1 uncultured Treponema sp.
ATAGAACTCGTCCTTATGAAGCCGTTCCAGGAAGTGCAAACCAGCTATACGAAAAATGGAATGCTATTGCAGAAGAACAAGCTCCTTCCTTGTCAATTCACAAATACAACAAGTTGTTAAAGGATATTGTTCGAGAATTTGATGAACTCCCGTTAAAACCAATCAAAAAGCCAAGAGTCGGTGTTGTTGGTGAAATCCTTGTAAAATTCCATCCTACGGCTAACAATCAAATTGTAGAAACTATAGAAAGGGAAGGTGCGGAATGTATCATGCCTGATTTGGCAGATTTCTTCTTCTATTCTTTTGCGACAGGAATCTTCCGTCATGAGGAGCTTGCCTTCCCAAAATCTACAGAAAGAAACGCAAAATTATTTGTTTGGTTCTTGGAATTGTACAGAAAGAACATGAAGAAATACTTGCGCCGTAGTAATCGTTTTGAAGCTCCTTCTTCAATTTATGACTTGATGAAAGGTGTAAATGATATTGTTCAGTTTGGTAACATTACTGGTGAAGGTTGGTTCCTAACAGCAGAAATGGTTGAGTTGATAAAGGAAGGCGCTCCTAGTATTGCTTGTGTTCAGCCTTTTGCTTGTCTACCAAATCACGTTACTGGAAAAGGAATGATAAAAGAGCTTAGAAGACGGTTCCCAAATGCAAATATTAGTGCGATTGACTATGATCCGGGCAGTTCAGAAGTAAATCAATTGAATAGATTGAAGCTTCTTCTTTCAAATGCACCAATTGGCAGGCATCCTGATGAAACTGAAGATGGAATGATAAAGATGAATGATGGTTCCTTAGTGAAACCAGAAATTCGACTTTCTGAAGGAAGTGGTTTTACAGATACTGATCCTTCTGATATGTAGTAGAATTGATTGAGGAAGTTTATGAAAAAACGACTTTTATGTTTTATTGTCTGCATTTTCTTGTTTTCTTGTTTTGTTTTTGCAGACGGTTATTTCTCAGATGTTCCTGATTCTTCAGATTTTAGAGCAGATTTAATAGAAGAATGGTTTGAATCTTCATTGGAAGGTGTAAGGTCTTTAAAACCACAGATTCTATACAATGAAGTTGGTGAAGAATTTCAAGTAAGGCTTGAAGAAGACGATGAAACATATAAGATTTTTGTAGCTCCTCATTCGGTGATTGATGTTGATATTTATTCTGACAAAGGAAAATACACTGAGCAGCAGGATGTTTATCCTGGTGATATAGCTGGAAGCTGGGTTTTAATCAAGAATAAAAAAACTGATGAACCTTTAAGAATCCGTTACTATTTTAAGAAAAATAGCGAAGTTTATATTCAATTTTCACCAAGCGGACGAACATCAATTGCGGATATGGTCATTTTTGATAATTACGCTGTACGAGGAGCTTCTACTGGTGTTCCTTTTTCAACTTTTTATGAATGTTCATTTGAAGAAGCTGTTCAAATCACAAAAAAAATATTTCCTTGGACTTATGTGGAAAGCGATTCTTATTTGTATCATGGTGCAAAACAGATGTGCGCTGTAATTAAAGAAAAGCTACCTTCAATAGAATATGTTCAAGACGCCATGATTGATGAGAACAACAATCTTGTTCATATAAGTACGGGAAAGGAATTTTCTGCAGAAGAAAAAAATGACAAGAAGTTGCAACTTTCTTCAGCTGGATTTGTTAAATGGATAGCTGATGGTCTTGTTGAACCAATTGCCGGCGGAAAGTTAAAAAGAAGTCCCTTGATAACAGAAACTGTTCAAGTAAAGGATAACGGAAGGCAAGGTGTTTTATCTCAATTGTATGATTTATATTTTTCATTGAATTGGGTTAGAAATCTTTCTTCTGGGGTAATTTCTGTAATGACTGGACGGAAATATTTATATAATAATTCTGGCGTTGACGTAAAAATTAATCCTTTTGCTTCAACTATAACACCGACGGGAATTGTGAATACAGTTGCATTTATTGAAAATTCTGGTTATACGGTGATGGTCTTGAAATCTCTTCTATATGTTTTGGCTTCAACAGAACCGGATAATTTTTTTGTTGGAGCGATAAGAGGAACTGATAGAAGTGTTTCTCCGGAGATAAAAGCCTTTAATGAATGTGCCGCTTTTTTCCCTTATTTTGAAGATGACGGTTCTTTTTGTTGCGAAGTTTTTATGAATGGAAGATCATTGTCTTTGGATGATTTTCTGATGATATATGGTGGTGATTTTGTCTATCTTACAAGAGTTCGTAGTTCCGAACAATTTTTCCCAGATTAAAAAAGCAATCCTTGTTTTAGGATTTGTCTTTTCATCTTGCTTTGTTTCTGTTTTATTTGCGCAAGAAAAAGTTGAAGCCTCAACATATATAAAAGCAAAAGAGTTTTATGTGAACCGTAATGATGATAAAGCTTTGGAACTCTTTTTTGATGTATGTAAACTTTATGATAAAAAAGAAAAAGATTATTATTTTTATCAGTCGGTTTTATATTCTGCACGTATTTATTTTGATAAAAAACAATATGAAAGTGCAATTCCTCTTTTAGAAAATGTAGTTGCTTCTGGAACAGCTTTTGAAGCCGATGAATATTACGAATCATTGCAAAAGCTTTTATTTTCTTACAACAAAGTCATGTCTTTTCAAAAAGTTGTAAATGTTTATAACAAGCTTGATTTTAAAAAGATAAATCCAAAATATCAAAAAAGAATCATGTATTTTTGTGCCGCCGCTTATGAAAATTTAGGTGATCTGCAGAAGAGTAAGGAATTGCTTGAAGCTTCAATTGATGAAGATGACGTTGAATTCAAGAAGGATGTTGTTTCTTCATTAGAAAAGGTGGAACTTTTGATAAAGCTTTCTGAATTGAATGATGAAGTTAGTAATTTTCCTGCTTATGTTTACAATTTAAAAGAAAAAAGTGAAGTTGAAGATGAAGCAGCCTCAGTTTTGAATTCTTTAGCCCAATTAAAAAATGACATTGCTTCTCTTAAAGTTGCAGATGTGAATAATGTTTATAACTTTCTTTTGATAAAATGCAATTTATATAAAAATGATTTTAATTCTGTGCAGGCGCTTTTTAAGAAGCTAGAAAATCCAACTGATACAGAACGTTTCTACTATTCAATTTCATTGTTTGCCCAAGGAAAATATGCTGAAAGTGAAGAAGCTCTGAATAAAATAAAGCAAAAAATATTTAATCCAGAATACGAACTGTTAAAAGCAAAAGTTTATCAGAAGCTGGATAAAACAGAAGAAGCTCTTTCTACGTATAAAAATTTGTTCCAAAAAAAAGTCCTGCCAAAAGATAATTATTACGATTATGCGGAAACTCTTTTTAAGAACGGAGACTTTGATTCGTGTATTGCGGTTTGCAAAAATATTGAAAATCCCGTTGCTCTATATCTGCAGGGATTGTGTTTTATCAACACAAAGAATTGGAAGAATTCAGAAAACTGCCTGGTTCAATATGTTAATGCAAAGATGAATGAAGTGGATTTCAATGTGAATTCCTATTTTTACCTTGGATATTCGCAATATTTACAAAATAAGAATAATGATTCATATGTTTCTTTTCAAAACTATTTGAATTCAACATTAAATAAAGCCTATGAATATGAAGCTGAAGAATTTAGTGCGAAATTGTCTCTAAGAAATTCAGATTATGAAAAAGCAATTGTTCATGTGCAAAGAATGCTTGGAAAATCAAAAAACTCCAAGAATAATGAGGAATCAATTTTATTTGCAAGTGAAGTTTATTCTGACGCAGGAAATTATGATAAGGCTTTGTCAATTTTACAGTCTTATTTGAATGAAAAGTCAACTTTGGGATTGAATTCAATTTTGAAATCCGCAGAAATCTATGAAAAGATGGATAATGTAAAAAAAGCTGATGAATTGTATAGAAAGGCTGCAAAAGATTTTTCTGGCGAACCACTTGCAGAAAGCGCTCTTTATCATACCGGAGAGATTTATTTTGTTAAAAACGATTTTAAAACTGCAATAGAAAGGTTCCTATCATATTTGTATGCTTATCCAAAAGGTTTGTATTGTGATTTGGCACTTTATTTTGCAGGTGAAAGCAATTTACAGTTAAAAGAACTTGATAAATCAATCATGCAAAATGAAAACCTTGTTCAAAATTATGAGAAAAGTGTTTATTTGTATGCCGCCTATAAGAATTTAATGAATGCTTATTATCAAAAAGAGAATTATGAAGAATCTTTGCGTTGTGCGGAAATCCTGTTGGCAAAATTCAGGGTTGAAAGTGAAAAAGATAATGTTCAAAAAATGGAAACTATCCTAAAAAAAGTTCAAAACGGCGAAGACATTCAGATTGCAGAAAAATATGCAGAATATGAACTTTTGGGTTTGAATAAAACAGAAGAGGGGCGGAATAAAGGAACTGAAGTTGCAATTCTGTTAAATCAAAATGCGCAAACTAAAAAACGGGCTTACGAATTGGCTTCTTCAATTTATAAAAAGCAGATTCCTGATTCAGAAAATGCTTCCATGGCAGAATGTGCTTTGATTATTGGCGAATATAAAAGTGAGAATTATGAAAATGAAGAGGCTTCAAAAATATTTTTACAAGCTGCCGAATTGTTCAGAAAGACTGATAATCCTGCAAAGGCCGCCGCATCTTTATATAACGCGGTTGTTTCTTTTGTAGCTGTGAATCAAGATGCGGATGCAAAGGCAACAGCTGATTTATTAAAAGAACTTTATCCACAAAGTGTTCAAGCTAAAAGAGTGAACGCTTTATTAAAATAATTTGGTTAGCTTTAAAACCAAGGAAAAAGAAATGAATAAGAAAATATATTTAGTTTTGATTTTGACAACTTTTACAGTTTGCAACCTTTTCTCGCAAAATAATACTTCTGTATATGTTCCAGATTTGCAAACTGATGTTGAAGGTTCAACATTAAAAGCCACAGAAAATGATTTACCAGATTTTTCAACAGTCCTTTCTGTAAATAATAAAAATGATGATGTAAAAATTGTTCTACCAAATTCTGTTGAAGGTGGGGAAGACAATATAATTGAAAATGAAAAACGCGAGATGGAAAAGACTTTCGCTGTTGACGGTTTGATCGGCGGTTCTTATCCGTTGGGCTTTATCGGAGATTTCTGCATTTACAGTATTTATGGCAAAGACCCTTTTAAAATTGATTTTAAGCATAATTCAATGACAGGTTACGCAAATAATAATTTATCATCAGGTTTTAATGATAGAAATACGAGCGTTTTGATTGAAAAAGAGTTTAATTTTGATGAAGCTTCCATAAAGTTGGGCGGTTCTTTTGATGATGAAGGAAAAGGATTGCAGAATAAATCTTTAACAATAAGCGATATCAATCAAGAAACAGGAAAAGTTTTCGCTCAAATTAATATTGACTTGCCGAACGGAATTTTTGTTCATACAGGATTAAATGGTGAGTTGTATGATAGATTTTCATCAATTTTGAATTACACTCCAACAACAATTCTTGATACTTGGATTTCAAACAATATGATGCTTTCATTGTCTCCAAATATTTACTTGGGTGCGAAGATAAATAATTTTGTTTTTGGTGCAAAAGCTGATTACGATTTTGAATACAACATAAACAACGCTGTTTCTGAGATTTATAGCGTTAATACCGGGAACAGGCTGAACCGCGGTGAATTCACCTTTATCACGGAATGGAACAACGATTATGTAAATCTTTTTGGAAATGTTTCTATTGTTGTTGGCGACCACATCGGTCAGAATAGTTTTATCATCCCATTTACACTTGGAACGGATTTCAACTTTCCGGTTTATTTTTCAACAAGAAAAATGAAGTTTGCCGTTCAAGGCGGAGTTGATTCTAATCATAAGTTGATATCTGAACTTGAAAGTGAGTATGGTTTTTCTGCAATTTCGCTTATTCCTTATGAGACAACAAATGCGTATGTAAAAGGTGAACTTTTTATTCCAATTATTAATACAATGGAAATTGATTTTAATGTGGATTACGCAAGAACTCTTTATGGCAACGGTGTTTGGTGTCCAACATATGAAATTACTTCTTTGAAAAATGGATTCTTCACTTATACAAAAAAAGAACAGCATGTATTTAAGACCGATTTAGCTTTTTCTCTCAATTATAAAATGTTTATGCTGGAACTTGCATGGAAAGCCAATTGGTTGGATTGCCCTATAACGGAAGAAATAAATACATTTAATATAAAGACCGGTTTGAACGGTGATATTTGGAATGTAACAGCTTCTTTGGAATATAGTCCGGCTGCATCTGATTCAACTCCAATTGTTGGAATAGAAACTTTTGTTAAAATTAATCCAAAGATTCAATTGAATTTAAGTTTTGAAGATATGATAAAATTATTTACTGGTGAAGAAAGATATTTTATAAATTATTATGCAGCTAGAGGCGGCTGTGTTAATGCCTCTGTAAAATTTAGTTTGTAAAAAATAGGTGGAAAATATGTTTAGTGTTTTAAAGTCTGGTGGATTTTTTATCATTCCAATCATTGTGTGTGGATTTTTAGCTACATTTATAATTATTGAAAGAATTTATTATTTCGTTTCATTAAAGAAAAAGGATTCTCAATTCAAAAAAGATTTGGAAGAGCATTTGTTGATGAATGATTATGAAAAGTGTTTAAATGATTGCCTGTTGGCTCAAACACCAACGTCGCTTTCTGTAAAAAAGGCTATTGAATCAAGACGCTATCAAGAAAATGATTTAAGGGAAGTCGTAGAGTCGGAAATGACGCTGAACGTTCCTCAATTTGAAAAATTTATCACTCCTCTTGGAACAATTGCAAATATTGCGACTTTATTAGGTCTGCTTGGAACTGTAACTGGCAATATGAAAGCTTTTAATGTTTTGGGAAACGGTGGAACAATGGGCGATCCTTCTTTGTTGGCTAACGCCATTGCAGAAGCGTTAGTTACAACAGTTGCAGGTTTGTGTGTTTCAATTCCTTCTTTGATTTTTCATAATTATTTTGTTTCAAAAATTAAAAACAAGATTGCAGAAATGGAAGCATATGTTACAAGCGTTATTTTAAAGATTGAAGGCAGAATTAAATAAGATGAAGTGTAAAATCCAACAAAATAGAATAAGTTCTTCTGTTGATATGACGCCGATGATTGACATTGTCTTTCAATTGATTTTGTTTTTTCTAGTTTCAACAACTTTTGCGCTATTACCAGCAATCAAATTGAACCTGCCGGTAAGCAAGACTGCAAGCGGTGAAAATTCTACAGGAATTACAATCACTGTTACGCAAGATGATGAAATCTTTTTTAATGAAGAACAAATTGGCGTTGAATCATTGTTGAATAAGTTGATTTCTTACGATACAGGTGAAGTTCAAAAAAAAGAGTTCCCAATAATGATTGAAGCTGATTCCGAAGTAACAAACGGAAAGATTGTGAGTATTTTTGACGTTATCAGGGAAAGTGGATTTTCTGTAATTAATTTAAGGACCACTTCTAAAAAATGAAAGTTTTTTCTTCAGAATTTGTTGATTTTCTTAATAAGAATAAATCTTCAGTAGTAGCTTTAATTTTCTCTTTGATTATTTGGATTTTGTTCTTCTTGATTTTGATATTTGTTCCTTTTGAAAAAAAGCAGCAGTATGAAGATATTCAAATTATTTTGGATGCACCTTCTTTGTCTTCTGATGTTGATGAAGAAATCAATAAAAATGAATTTGTTGAGAATAATTCTGAAGAAACAACTGAATCAATAGAAGAAAGTGCTTCTTCAGTTGAACAGGAGGTCGTTCAGAAAAGTGAACCCCTTCCACAAATTGATAAAGTTGAAACTGTTGAAACTAAAACGGAATCAGTGAAGACTCAGCCTGCAAAACCTGCACCAAAAGTTGAAGAAAAAGTTGTAGAACTTGCTGCAGCTCAAGTTCCTGCAGAGAAATCTGAACAAAAAGTTCCTGCATATGAAATCCAAAAAAGTACAGAAGAGTTGATGAATGAACAAATGTCTCAAAAACGAAATGCTCCGGCTGTTTGGGATGACAGTATGTTTGAAGATTCTTCAACTGTTCAAAATAACGCAAGTAGTCAGAATTCAGCCGTGGTAAAATCAGAATCTGGATTTTCTGGTGTTGCTGGAAGCGTCAATCAGAGTGAGAGCAACGGTGTTACAAGTTCTTCTACTAGTGAAACTACGCAGACTTCAACATCAAGTTCAGTTGCAAATGCCCTTTCATCAATTAAAAGCACAAGTTATTCTTCTTCATCAAATGGAATTCAGTCAAATTCGATGATGGAGTCAAGTAAAACAAATAGCGGTGGAACAAACATAAAGATGGTTGACGGTTCTGTTAGGACGTTGATTTCTCCAAAAGAGCCGATTATTACAATAAAAGCGGAGAATTCAGTTTTAATCGACAGTACCGTGACTGTAACAATCAATTTTACAATTCTGGAAAGCGGAAATGTTCCAAAAGGCGAAATTTCCATAACACCAGTCTCCCTTCTGCCTTTGGTAATTCGTGATGAAGTATCCGAACAAATTAGCAAATGGATTTTTGAACCAGCTAAATTTATCTCAAACGGAAAGTTCGAATACACAATAATCAAAAAATAATAATAAAATATACTAGTATACAAGAATATTAGTTGCTTGTTTTTTTTCGCAGTGTTATAATTTATTTATAAATGTGGAAATAAGAGGTAACTGATATGGAAATGACAATTCGTTGGTATGGAAAAGGTTTTGATTCAGTATCGTTGAATAATATAAGACAAATTCCTGGTGTTAAAGGTGTAATTACAACTTTATATGATTCTGTACCTGGTGAAGCTTGGGAACTAGGCGCAATTCAAAAAATTAAAAAAGATGTTGCCGATGAAGGTATGAAAATTGCCGGTATTGAAAGTGTAAATATTCATGATGATATAAAAATTGGCAATGGTAGAAGAGATGAATACATAGAAAACTACATCAAAACTTTGGAACGCCTTGGTCAAGAAGACATTCACATGGTTTGTTATAATTTTATGCCTGTTTTCGACTGGACTCGTTCTGAATTGGCAAGAAAACGCCCTGATGGTTCAACTGTTTTGGCTTATAATCAAAGTGCCATTGACGCTGTAAAACCTGAAGAAATGTTTAAAAATCTAGATAAAAACAGTAACGGATTTATTTTGCCAGGTTGGGAACCAGAGAGAATGGCTCATGTAAAAGAGTTGTTTGAACTGTATAAAGATGTTGATAATGAGAAACTTTTTGCAAACTTAAAATACTTCCTTGAAGCAATAATGCCGGTTTGTAATAAATATAATATTGATATGGCAATCCATCCGGATGATCCAGCTTGGCCTGTTTTTGGACTTCCTCGCATAATCATCAGTAAAGAAAACATTCTCCGCATGATGAAGATGGTTGACAATCCACATAACGGTGTAACTTTCTGTACAGGTTCTTATGGAACTAATAGAAAGAATGATTTGTGTGACATGATTAGAAACCTGAAGGGTAGGATCCATTTTGCCCACATCAGAAACTTAAAATTCAATTCAGATACAGACTTTCAAGAAGCAGCTCATTTGTCTTCTGATGGAAGTTTTGATATGTATAAAATTGTTGAAGCTTTGTATGAAACAGGTTTTGACGGCGTAATTCGTCCTGATCATGGAAGAATGATTTGGGGTGAAAAAGCTATGCCAGGTTACGGTTTGTATGATAGAGCTTTAGGCGCTGCTTATTTGAACGGATTATGGGAAGCAATCAGCAAGAGTCATGACAGAAGCAATGTAACTCTTTATAGATAGAGTTTTGGAGTTGAAATTATGAAATTAACAGAAAAAGGTATTGAAAATACAGCTGAATGGGAAAGTAAAGGTTATTTCTGTCCAAAATTTGATAGAGATTTAGTAAAGAAGAATACATTTGAAAACCCGGCTTGGATTCATTTTGGTGCTGGCAACATCTTTAGGGCGTTTCAAGCTAATGTAGTTCAAAATCTTTTGAATGATGGCGTAATGAACACTGGATTGATCGTTGCTGAAGGTTATGACTATGAGATTATAGAGAAAATGTACAAGCCTCATGATAATATTGGCGCTTTAGTTACATTAAAATCAAATGGTTCTGTAGAAAAAACTGTTGTTGCAAGCATTATGAGTTCATTATGTGCAGATAGCAATAATAAGGCTGATTTTGATGAATTAAAACGTATATTTTCTGCCAAATCACTTCAAATGGTAACGTTCACAATTACAGAAAAAGGTTATTCCTTAAAAAATGCAGCTGGTGTTGTTGTTGAAAGCGTAGCGAAAGATTTTGCAAACGGTCCGGAACATTGTGAAAGCTATATGGGAAAAGTTGTTTCACTTTTGTATACAAGGTTCGTGAATGGTGGACTTCCTCTGGCAATGGTCAGCATGGACAATTGTTCTCATAATGGAGACAAGCTTTACGAGGCTGTAAATGCTTTTGCAAAAGAATGGGAAAAGAATAATGTAGCAAAAAAAGGTTTCTTGGATTATGTAAACAGCGAGAAAGTAAGTTTTCCTTGGACTATGATTGATAAAATTACACCTCGTCCAGACAAAAAAATAGAAGAAATCTTGTTAAAAGATGGAATTGAGGAACTTGACAGCGTAATCACCACAAAAAAGACTTATGTAGCTCCGTTCGTTAATTCAGAAGAGTGTCAATATTTGGTGATTGAAGATAATTTTCCAAATGGAAGACCACAACTAGAAAAAGCCGGCTTGTATTTTACAGACAGAGAGACAGTAAACAAAGTTGAAAAGATGAAAGTCTGCACTTGTTTAAATCCTTTGCACACAACATTGGCAATTTTTGGTTGCTTATTGGGATATACATTGATTTCTGATGAAATGAAAGATCCAGATTTGAAGAAATTAGTAGAGATTGTTGGATACAAAGAAGGGCTGCCTGTAGTTGTAGACCCAAAAATAATCAGTCCAAAACAATTTATTGATGAAGTTGTGAACATCCGTATTCCAAATCCTTTTATGCCCGATACACCGCAGAGAATTGCTTGTGATACTTCTCAAAAATTGGCAATTCGTTTTGGTGAAACAATCAAAGCTTATAAAGAAAGTAAGAATCTGGATGTTGATGAATTAAAGATAATTCCTTTTGTTTTTGCCGGTTGGATTAGATATCTGATGAGCATTGACGATAACGGAAAAGCATTTGAATTGAGTCCTGATCCTTTGTTGAATGATGTTTGCAACTATGTAAAAGGAATCAATTTGGGTGACAGCATTGATGTTGAAAAAGCAATAAAACCTTTATTAGTTAGAAAGGAAATCTTTGGTGTTGATTTGTAT
This sequence comes from uncultured Treponema sp., assembly GCA_964344405.1. Lineage (GTDB taxonomy): Bacteria > Spirochaetota > Spirochaetia > Treponematales > Treponemataceae > Treponema_D. The sequence continues at coordinate 11,291 of CAYFND010000013.1, forward strand.
GAAGTTGGACTTGCATCAAAGGTAGTTGAATACTTTAAGCTGATGATTGGTGAAAAAGGCTCTGTAAGAAGTGCAATTAAAAAGGTGATAGCATAAATGAAGAAATTTTTAAGTGAGGATTTTATTCTTCAAACAAAAACAGCTTCAACACTTTTTCATAAATATGCTTCGGAAATGCCGATTTTCGATTTTCATAACCATCTGAGTGCGAAAGAAATTTATGAAGACAAGCAGCTCGGAAATCTGGCTAACGCTTGGTTGGATGGAGACCATTATAAATGGCGGGCTATGAGGGCTGAAGGAATTGACGAAAAGTTGATTACCGGTCATTTAAGTGGCGAAAAACAAGATGATTATGAACGCTTTTTTGCTTTTGTAAAAACAGTTCAAAATTGTATTGGAAATCCACTTTATCATTGGAGTCATCTTGAATTAAAAAGATATTTCAAAATTGATAAAAACATTACAGAAGAAAACGCTCCTTTTATTTGGAAGAAATGCAATGAATTGCTTGAGAAAAAAGAGTATTCAGTTAGAAATCTTCTTAGAATGCAGAATGTAAAGATTTTATGCACAACAGACGATCCTATTGATTCACTTGAATATCATAAAAAACTAGCAGAAGATTTTGAAATCAAAGTTCTTCCTTCTTTCAGACCGGATCTAACTGTCTTAATTGAAAATGAAGGATTTGTTTCATATCTACAGAAATTAGTCGATGTAACTTCTATAAAGATTGATTCACTTGATGATTTAGTTAGCGCTTTAAAAAATAGTGTTTTGTTCTTCAAGGAAAATGGTTGTGTTGTCAGTGACATCAGTCTTGAAAATGATTTTTTTGAGGATGCAGAAAAGAGCGAAGTTGAAAAAATATTTACAAAAAGATTGAAGGAAAAAGAACTTACAAAAGATGAAATCTGCAAATATAAGACTTACATTTTAACAGAACTTGGAAGATTGTATAAAGAAAACAAAATGGTTATGCAAATTCATATTGGAGCTTTGCGTGATAACAATTCTTCTTTGTATAACAAGATTGGCAAAAATGTTGGTGTTGACAGCTTGCAGGATTTTAATTATTCCATACAGCTTGGAAAATTATTAGATAAAATTAATTCGTATTCAACATTGCCAAAAACAATAATTTACAATTTGAATCCAAAAGATAATGAAATGATTGCAACAATGTGCGCTAATTTTAGAGATTGTCAATTTGGACCTGCTTGGTGGTTTAATGACCACAAAGATGGAATTGAATCGCAGTTAAAAGTGTACGCAAGGACAGGCGTTCTAGCAAAAAATATTGGAATGCTTACTGATTCAAGAAGTTTCTTGTCATATCCTCGTCACGAGTATTACAGACGGATTCTGTGTAATTTTATTGGTAATTTGGTGGAAAATGGAGAATATCCATGGGACGAAGAAAAGCTTGCAAAAGTTGTTCAAGATATTTCTTATAATAATGCGATTTCCTTTTTTTATGATTAAGGAATAGGAGTAAATTTATTATGAATAAAGTTTTAGAAGAAATTGGAAAAATTGGCATTATACCGGTTGTTGTAATAAACGATAAGTCAAAATCAAAGGATTTGGCTGATGCTTTAATAAAAGGCGGTCTTCCTTGTGCAGAAGTAACTTTTAGAACTGACGCTGCGGAAGATTCAATAAAAATCATGGCAAAGGAATATCCAAATCTTTTGGTTGGAGCTGGAACTGTTCTTACAATTGAACAAGTAGAACGTGCCGTTGGAGCAGGGGCAAAATTCATTGTAAGTCCGGGTTTTAATCCAAAAGTTGTAAGCTATTGTATTAAAAATAATTATCCTGTCTGCCCTGGAATAATGACTCCTTCTGAATTAGAAGCTGCTTTGGATATGGGATTGAACGTAGTAAAGTTTTTTCCTGCAGAACAAGCGGGCGGTTTAAAAATGATTAAAGCTATGAGCGCACCTTATACTATGATGAAATTCATGCCGACAGGTGGAATAAATGCCGTTAATGTAAAGGATTATTTAGCTTTTGATAAAATCCTAGCTTGCGGCGGAAGTTGGATGGTAAAAGGTGATTTAATCAAAGACGGAAAATTTGAAGAGATTGAAAAGCTTACAAAAGAAGCTAGTGAAATAGTAAAAAATATAAGAGGATAAGAAAATGGGAAAAATTATTACATTTGGTGAAATAATGCTACGTCTGGCTCCTGAAGGATATTATCGTTTTCTTCAAGCAGATAAATATGGAGCAACTTATGGCGGTGGAGAGGCTAATGTAGCTGTTTCTCTAGCTAATTTTGGAATGGACGCAGCTTTTGTTACAAAATTGCCATCTCATGAAATAGGTCAGGCTGGTGTTAATAGTTTAAGACGTTTTGGTGTTGATACTTCTTTGATTAGTAGAGGTGGAAACCGTGTTGGTATTTACTTTTTGGAAAAAGGTGCTTCACAAAGAGCTTCTAAAGTAATTTATGATAGAGCGGGTTCATCAATTGCTACTGCAACAAAAGAAGATTTTGACTGGGACAAGATATTTGAAGGTGCAACATGGTTTCACTTTACAGGAATAACTCCAGCTTTGGGTGATAACGTTGCTGATATTTGTTTGGAAGCATGTAAAAAAGCAAAAGAGAAGGGAATAACTGTATCTTGTGATTTAAATTACAGAAAAAAGCTCTGGACAAGGGAACGTGCAAATTCTGTTATGAGTGAATTGTGCAAATATGTTGATGTTTGTATTTCAAATGAAGAAGACGCTTTTGATGTTTTTGGAATTAAAGCTAGTGATACAGAATTAACTTCTGGTAAATTGAACAAAGACGGTTATAAAGAAGTTGCAAAAAAACTATCCGAAAAATTCAATTTTAAGAAAGTTGCAATCACGCTCAGAACATCAATATCAGCAAATGACAATAAATGGGCCGCAATGCTTTATGACAATGAGAATTATTATTTTAGTAAAGAATATAACATCCATATTGTTGATAGAGTTGGTGGAGGTGATAGTTTTGGTGCAGGTTTGATTTATGCTTGTTCTAATAATTATGACAGTCAGTCAACAATTGAATTTGCTGTAGCTGCAAGTTGCTTAAAACATTCAATTGAAGGTGATTTTAATATGGTAAGTCTTTCAGAAGTTCAAACGTTAGCTGGTGGTGACGGTTCTGGAAGGGTTCAAAGATAATTTGTTTATAGAAAAAAGTTAAAAAGTTTAAGCGGAAAGTATAAGAAAGAATGTTCCTCCTTTCATTCTATACTTTCCGCTTTTTTTATTTTATGTAGAAAATCTATTCTATATAAATCGAGCCAGATGTTGTTTGAATTGATAAATCAATTGCATCATCGTTACTGCTCAAAATACCGTTCTTACCGTAGTTTCTGTTGTTTGCGTGTAAAGAACCGCTAGTTGTTGAATAGTTCAAGTTGTAGACACTTTCTTTTGGCAGCTTTAAGTAAACAGAACCTGAAGTTGATGATAAAGTGCTGTCTCCTGTTAGTATTGAATTGGAAGTAATATGAATAGAACCAGATGTTGAATGAGAGTTGACTTCAGCAAAATCACCAACTAAATTGATGCTTCCGCTGGAACTCTTGGATGTTGCTTTTTCCACTTTTGATTTATCAATCTTAATCGATCCGCTGGATGTTTCAAAAAATCCTTCATTTGCTTTTAGATTGTCAAATCCAATTCTACCGCTGCTTGCTTTTGCATGAATAATGCTGATATTGGAATCTTCAACTAGCAATGAACCGCTGCTAAGTCTTAAATCGGCTTCAATAAGGTTCAAATCTTCAATATGAACAGAGCCTGAAGAAATATTCAAGTTCAAATCAACTGCCTGCATATTTTTTGGAAGTTCAATTGCTACGGAACGTGATCTTAAAAAGTTTCCCCTAAAATTTGATTCTTGTTTCTTTGTGATATTCAATGTTGAATTATCCATATCAACAATAGGAAGAATGTTATCTGACCAATCGCCGATGTATTCAATATAAATATCATCTCTAGAACTTGAAGAAATCATAACTTCTTCACTAGAAAAGTCGATGTCGATTTCTTTTACTTGGTTGTAAGGAACATTAAACTTTTTTTCGTCATTTCCTAATAAATATTTAACGTTCATTGTTTTTCCTGAATTATATTCATAACTCTCATGTCTAAGTGAAAATGCATTCTTGATATTGATTTTATTCAAAGCGAACAAAATCAATATAACTGCTATAACTAACCAAACTAATGCCATAATTAATGATGATAACTTTCTCATTTTATTCCTCTATTTTTGTATTGTTTGAATTCTTTCCATTTGAAGAAAAGAAATCATATAAAAGTGTGATAACTTGATTTAATGCGGTACCAATAGGCCAAATAATCCAAGTAATATACCAACGGTTTGTTGTAAAACTAATCAGCAAATAAGCAATAAGAATAATTGTCCAGAATAAGCTTCTAATTTGTTTTACCATTCTTGGACTTTTTGAATCATCAAAACTTTCAAAGTCACTGTCTTTTACAAAATAAGGTTTTAAATCTTCAGGTGTACTCATGTGTGTATAAACAATCAAACCTGTAGCTAAAGCAATAATCACCAACATGATAATCAAACCAATTACAGCAAGAACATCTTCATTTCCAACTCCAAAAACAGTAGGAATTGAAGCAAAGCCAATTAGAAAAACAACAGAAATGATGTACATTGTAACAGAAATTGAAGTGTTTCTAGCACGAGTTATTTTGAATTTATCTAGTTTTTCTTTTACATCTTTAGAAGGAATAATTGATTTTAATAATTCATCAATATCACCAATGTCAGAAATAGCTTGTGTATAAGCTTGATTTTCAGACAAACCTTCTTGTATGTGGGCATCATAATGATCCTGCATATTAGAAAGTATTTCTTGTTTTAATTCCATTGCTTTTTTTGTTTTTGGAATATCATTAAACAATACATCTACATAGTTTTTAATTTTTGAATTCATTTACATCTCCATTTATTTAAGTGTTATACTTATTTCTTATTTATTAACAATCAAATTATCAATTGTCATTTTTATAGCAATCCAATCCTTGCTATTTTCCGAATAGATTTTTTTTCCATTTTCAGTAATGGAATAATATCTTCTTCGGGCACCAGAATTCTCATCACCCCAATATGAAGTGATAAGTCCGCTATCCTCAAGTCTTCTAAAAGAAGTGTATAAAGTTGCTTCCTTCAGTTCAAAAGAATTATTGCTAGATTCCTTTATAGATTTGTTAATTTGGTAGCCATAACTATCAGAAGTAGTCAGTTGTGCCAAAATTATCGTATCTGTAAAACCTCGAATAATATCAGAAAAATTTAGCATATTACTCCTATAAGAAAATCAATTTGTTTTCATAAGATAAGTTATAATAAAAGATACCTCACCTGTCAAGGTATCTCTAATAAAAAAAGCGATTGTTTTTAATAACAATCGCTTTTTTCTTATAAATTATAATTTAACACTAAAAAGTTTCAGCTTTTTTAGCTCTTGGTCTTTTGTACAAACTTGCACTGCCATTTCTTTCTGATTGAGTATGGTAGTTAGGTCTGCTGCCTTTTGATCTTCCTTCTCTAAAACTATCAGAACTTCTGTCAAAGCCTCTGTCTGAGCTTCTTGAACGAGAGTTTCTTCTATCAGAAAAATCTCTTCCTTCTCTGTGGAAGTTCAAACCGTCTTTGTTATCACGGTTGTCGCGATCTCTACCGCCTCTTCCACCTCTGTCGCCGCCACGACTTCCTCTTGGACTTCGTCTTCTTCCTTGTTTTTCATCATTCTTTGCATCTAAGTGCATATGTGGAAGTTGATTATCGTTTTGAGACATTTCAATGGCTCTTTTTGCAGCTTCAATAGGAAGATTCAATAAAGTGAATTGTTGTGCCATATCAATTTGGTCAACCATTCTGCCTGGAATATGAAGCATATTGCTAAAATAATCAGCAATGTCTTTTGCTCTGTATCCATCTTTTTTACCAATTTGAACATAAATTCTAAGTTGGTCGCTATTTGTAGAGAAGCTTCTCTGAGCGTTGATGTTGCCATAATGTTTTGAACTGATTTTATCACCATAAATTATAGTTAAAACAGATGCTAAAACATCTTCTGGATTCTGGTTCTCACAAAGAGTATGAGCCAAATTCTTAAATGATTCAGGTGCTTTAAACAATTTTGGTGCTGCAGATTCTTCAACTGGAGTTTCAACAGTTTCATTTTCAGAAATTGCAGAATCTTCTGTTGCAGGAACAGCTTCTTGTTCAATTTTGATTGTTTCATCATCAAAGTCATCATTTCCAGGTAAAATCTCACGATTTTCTTTTACAGGGAATAATTTATTTTGCAAATCCAAGAATACATTTTCTTGTTTGATTTTTAATACATCAGGGATAGATGGAATTGTTGCTTCTGTAATTTCACCTTTAGAAGATTTCTTAACTTGAGAAATCATAAATCCAAGTTTTCTTCTTTCTTCTGGTCTTACAAATGTAACTGCAATTCCTGTTTTTCCAGCTCTTCCTGTACGGCCGATACGGTGTACATAAGTTGCAGCATCAAAAGGAAGTGAATAGTTTACAACATGAGACAAACAAGAAATATCAATACCTCTTGCTGCAACATCAGTTGCTACTAGAATACGTGTTTTTTTAGATCTAAAACGTTCAAGAACTTTTTCACGTTGATTCTGCATAATATCACCATGAAGTGCTGCTGATTCGTAACCACGCAAATCAAGTTGGCGGCAAACATTGTCTGCATCCATTTTTGTTTGTGTAAATACAAGACCATAGAAATCAGGTGTCATATCAATTAATCTAACTAAAGCTTCAATTTTATCACTTTCACGAACAACCCAGTATTTCTGGTCAATTAGTAAAGGTTCATCAATAACGCCTTCTTCTTCAATTGTTTCGTATTCGCCCATAAATTTACCGGCGATTTTTAAAATTGGTTCTGGCATTGTTGCACTGAATAAAAGAATTCTGCTATTAGGGTTAGCTTGTTTAAAAATATCTTCTAT
>CAYFND010000013.1:18326-31201 GCA_964344405.1 uncultured Treponema sp.
TGATTTTACTAAGATTAAGCGTTCTTCTTTCAATATGATCTTTGATTCTTCCTGGTGTTCCAACTACAATTTCAGCACCGCTTTTCAAATCTCTAATTTGATTTGAATAAGAAGCTCCACCGTAAAGAACACAAGTTCTAGGACCGTTCTTTTCTGTAAAAGATTGAAGTTCTGCACAAGTCTGCATAGCCAACTCTCTAGTTGGTTCCAAAATTAATGCTTGAACATTATCACCTTTTGTTCTGATTGATTGAATGATTGGTAAACCGAATGCGGCTGTTTTTCCAGTTCCAGTTCTTGCTCTAGCGATAAGGTTTGTATCACCGTTTAGTAATCTAGGGATTGCTAAAACTTGAATAGGGGAAGGGCTAACAAATCCTTTTTTTTCTACTGCTTTTAATGTGTATTCATCAAGACCTAAGTCTTCAAATGATACTTCGACAGAATCGTTTGCGGGAATTTCGATAGATTCCTCGCTAATTAGCGACTGCTCATTTTCCATGTATATATCCTTGCTTAAAATAAATGAAAAAGCGAAGTTTATATACGATGTCAATCGCTAAAAATATCCCTAAAATTTTTATTACAAACTATTGCTTTCGTTGAACTCTCTAAGTTTTTTTATTATATAGGAAAAGTTTGAACGTTACAAGCAAATGATGAAAAATATCGCATTTGTTGCCAAATAAATCGTTTTATTTGAAAGAATTTAGCATCGATCATTGTATAAATTGAATTTTTATGAAATTTGTGATATTATTTATTTATATATGAATAGTAAATATAGTGTTGACCAAAAGGTTGTTTATCCAAGTCAAGGTGTTGGTAAAGTAGTTGAAATATTTGATAGAAAAGTAAAAGATCAAACTGTTTCATATTATAAAATTTACATAGAAGCTTCAGATATGATTGTCATGGTTCCAATTGATAAAACTGAAGAATTAGGTATAAGACAGATTGTTTCTCCAGAAGAAGCTGATGAAGCTTTGAATCTTTTATCTGAAGATTTTGAACCTATTACTTCTGATTGGAAATTAAGATATCAAATGAACTTGGACCTTTTAAAGAAAGGTACAGTAAAAGATATAGCTGCTATTGTTAGATGTTTATATAACAGAAGTAAAGTAAAGGAACTTCCAATTTTGGAACGCAAACTTTATGATTCTGCAAAAAAATTGCTTGAAGATGAAATTTCATTTGCTTTAGGTAAAACTGAAAAAGAAATTGAAGCAATCATTCATACAAAACTTGAACCTTTAGGCTCTGTTGCAAAAGTTAAACATATTGTTCCTGTTGAAGATGAAGAAGATGATGATTTGATGAACGATATGAATGAGAAATCAAATGATTCAGATTCCGACGATGAAGACGACGAAGTAGAGTCAACAAATGATGCAGAAACTGATGTAGAATCAGATGACGACTTTGAAGACGACGCAATCTAAGGTTGCAATAATTATTACAGCTGCCGGTTCATCAACAAGAATCGGCACTACAAAAAAAAAGGAATATCTGCAATTTAATGACGGAACAGTGCTTTCTGCCTGTGTGAACGCTTTTTTAGATTGTTGTATTCCTTTCATTTCAAATTTCATAATTACAATCCCACAAAATGACGAACTGAATGCCAAAAACGCAGTTCTCCTTGATTCCAAAAGTAAAATATTAATTGAACAGTTGAAAAAAGAGAGAAATCTTTCCATCGATTTTGTTCAAGGTGATAAAACCCGTCAATCTTCTGTTTTTAACGCGTTGGATTTTATTCAAAAAAGCGGAATTAAGCCTGATGTTGTTCTTATTCATGATGGAGCCCGTCCGTTTGTTAGCCGGCAGATAATTGAAAATGTGTTAAATTCTGTTTTTGAGACAGGAGCGTCAGTTCCAGGTATAATTCCAATTGACACGCAAAAACAAGTTGATGAAGACGGATTCATAACAGAGCATCTTGTTCGCAACAGTCTGCGTTCAGTTCAAACACCACAAGGATTCTTTTTTGAAAAATTGTACAAAGCTCACCAAAAGGCAAAGTCAGATGAGAAAGAATATACAGATGACACTGAAATTTGGGGCAGGTATGAAGGCAAAGTGAAGATTGTTGAAGGTGATATAAAAAACATAAAGATTACATATCCAAAAGATTTGAAGTGTTTGGAAGAAAACGTATAAAAGGATGAAAAAATGATTCGTGTTGGTTTGGGTTATGACATTCACCGCCTTGTTGAAGGTAGAAAGCTTATTCTAGGCGGAGTAACTTTAGATTTTAATAAAGGTGAAGACGGACATTCTGATGGTGATGTTTTGTATCATGCAATTATAGATTCACTTTTGGGAGCGAGCGGCTTGGGTGATATCGGTTCGTTCTTTCCTCCATCAGACAATAAGTATAAAGATGCAGATTCCGCAGAATTGGCAAAAATCATTATTGAGAAAGTCTACAAGAATAATTGGAAGATTGAAAATATTGATTGTGTGATAAAACTTGAACAACCAAAGTTCATTCCTTACAGAGATAGCGTTATAAAATCAATTGCTGAAACATTGGGAATTGATGAAACACAAGTTTTTGTAAAGGCTAAAACCGGTGAAAAAATGGGCGAAGTTGGAAAAAGCGAAGCCGTTGAAGTTTGGTGTACATGCCTTTTATCAAAATAAAAATATAAGTAAAAAAAAAGAGACTTTGTATAAACAAAGTCTCTTTTTTTATTATTCAGGTAGTTCCAATATAAGTTCAATCTCTGATGTTGTTCTATGAAGCCTAGATGCAATTTCTGCAATTGTCCAACCGCTTCTTTTTAACGTACGGATTGATTCTCTGTCTTGTGGAGAAATTCCTTCACTATCTGTTATCTTGTTCTTTTCAACGTCTTCTTTTGTAATCTGTTGTAAAATCTTAAATTTGCTATCAACATCGCGTGACAATCCTTGTAGATTGAGTTCAGTGCGCTTTATACCGGCTTGTGCTGAAGTCAATGAATCAATTCTTTTTTCTGTTGTAGAAAGCAAGTCTTCAAGATTATTCAACTTTGAAACAGCTTCAGTAATCTTTGGACCGTTCTTCAAAAGTTTATCAACATCATTTTGAACACCTTTGATTTCATCTGGTAAAGTGACAACTTGTCTAGAACAATCTTTGATTCGTTGTTCCAAATCTTTCAAGTTTGTAAAAGACGAGTCAACATCCTTCATAACTCTATTAATAACGTCATCTTTTTTCTCAAGTCTTTCATATTGATTGGAAACAATATTCAATTTCTCGTTGTAATCTCTAATAGCAACTTCCATATTCGTTAAATCTTCAGAACTTGTATTTAGAGATTTTATTCTTTCATCAATTGTGTTTGAAAGGGCGATCATCTTTGCAAAAGTCTGTTCAAGTGTAATAACTCTGTTCTTTTGGTTTTCAAAATTTTCAAGCTGGTTTGAAATATCGCTGTTGATTTTCAAAATAGAGTTGTATTGAACCTTCATGTCCTCTGCAATATTTGTGTAGCCTTCCATTTTTGCAAAAGATTCTTTTAGAGTTTGAATGTTCTCTTCAAGGTTCTTCTTCATTTGGTCAGCTTTGTCGTAAACTTGGATGTTTGCCTTAATTGCACTGATTTCTTTTGCAAGCTCGCTCAATCTAGACTGCATGTCATTTGAATCGTTCTGCATTTTCATGACAAACTTAGTTTGATTTGCCTTGTTTGCGTCGTCAGCTTCTTGAATATCTTTTTTGAGCTGCTCAATCTTTGCTGAAGAATCGTTGTTTTGCTTGCGAACCCTGTTCTCTGTATCAACAAGCATTTCTTGATATGTGGCATTAAGCTGGTCAACAATTTGTTTTGAACGTTCTTCATAATCAGTAATTGCATCTGAAGTTTTATTTGTAAGCTGTTCAATTTGAGAATTAACATCCTTGTATCTTTGTTCAAGGTTTGCAAAATTTGTATTGCTGACTTCAACCATCTTGGAATTGATTTCTTCCATTTTGGAATCGGCAGTTTTTTGGAATGATACAAGCTGGTCGCCGAACAAAGTGTTTGATTCTTGAAGCTGGTCCTTGATTTGTTGCTTCCATGTGTTGAATTCTGCTAATGCTGCATCAATTGATGAAGTTCCTGTTTCTTGTCGGCTTTGAATTGTCTCTTCAAATGACTTCAAATCTGAAATTAGGTTCTCTTGAACTTTAGCCAGGTTGTTTTGAACTTTAGCTGTATTGTTTTCAATTTCCTTCTTCAATTCATTTTCTGAATAAGACGAGATCTGGTTGATTTTTTGAGTGGCTTCATCTTTTATTGTATTGATTGAACTTAAAATGTTTTCAATTGTGGCTTCAACAGAATTCTTTGTTGTATCAATAGAATTTTCAAGCTTTGAATATTGTTCAGAAGCTTTGTTTTGTACTGAAAGAACTTCATTTTTAAGGTGTTCGAATGTATCTGATTCAACTTTTTTACGTGATTCTTCATAAATATTTGAAATCTTTGATAGCTTCAAATCCAAATCGTTCTTCCAATCTGACAGATTAGTGTCAACTTCGTTAGTCTTCATGGAAATAATCTTGTTAAAGTCTGATTCAAATTCCTGCAATTTAGCGCTCATATTTCCAGTTGCAGTCTCTTTCAAGTCTTCCAAACTTCCATTGATCTCACTTATCTGTTTTTCTATAGAATCAGAATCGTTTTGAATTGTTTTTGCAAATTCCTCATGCTTGTGCTTTTGTTCATCAGAGAAAGAATCAAAATCATTTAGAACCCTGTTCTGAACATCATTCATTGCAGAACGCAAGCTGGATTCCAGCTGGTCAATATCAATGCTTGAAGTTTGAATCTGAGACAATTTGTATTCAATATCCTTTTTATATGAAGAAAGTTCATCTTCAACGTTGCTCAAAACTGAAAGATGCTTTGTCTCGTTTTCGGCGATTGCGTCTTTGATGGAATCTGAAATTTCTTTTCTAAGGTTTGCAAGCCTGTCTTTTGTTTCATCTTGGAAAGACGAAATGCTTTGTGAGACTTCTGAAATTTTCTGTTCAAGTTCATTCTTAATAGAAGAAGCCTTTGTCGTTGCATTTTCACATTCGTTTTGAAGAGTTGAAACGGCGGTTTCTGCATCAGCTACAGAATTCTTTGCGTCTGTTGCTATTGTTTTTAATGTATCTGTAAGTTCATTTTGCATTGTGCTGATTTTAGACTGAATTGAAGCTGTATACTTGTTGATAGTTTCTTCAGATTTCTTTGAGAACAATTCAATGGCTTCGTTTTCTTTTTGGTCGGCAGTCTCAATAGCTTGTTTGAATAAAGAAGAATATCTTGTCTGGATGTCAGAAATCTGTTTGTCCAATTCACTTTGAACAGATTCCAATGCCTTTGAGTTTCCGTCGATGTCCTTTTGTAGGAATTCTGATGTTTCCTTGCATTTTGTAAGCTCTGTGTTCAACGAATAACGGATTTCTGCAATTGCCTGTTTGTATGATTCTTCAGTTGAAGAAATCTTCTCATTGATTGCAGATTCAAGGGTTTGTTCCTTTCCTGTAATTAATTCTTCAAAAGAAGCAAGTTTTTCTTCGATTTCTGAGGATTTTGTAGAATAATTCTCTTCAATTTCTTCTAGATGAGGTTTGAATGTGTTTTCAAAAGTATCTAGTTTTGATTGATAGTCGTTGCGGATGTCATCAATTTGATTTGTAATGTTGATGTTCAGTTCGTTTATTTTTTCTATGCTGTCTGAAGAAACTTTAGTAAATGAATCTGTGTAGTCAGTCTTAAGTTTCTGGAAATCAGCTTCAAAACGGGCAGCAAGGGAATCGTAGTTCTCGCCGTTCAGCGATGTTAAAGCGTCGATTTTGCTTGAAACAGAATTGTTGAAGTTGTTGATTTTATCTGCATTGTCTTTTGAAGCTTGTTCAAATGCGGCAGTGTAATCTGAATTTAATTTTGCAAAATCAGAATTGAACTTTTCTGTTATAGAGTTAATTCTTTCATCATTTGACGCAGAGATTGTTTGATAGTCAGAATCGAATTTTGAAGAAAGGGAATTGTAATTTTCTGTAGTCTTTGTGACCAAGGCGTTTATTTTATCTTCCAAAGATTGATTTATGCTGGCAATCTTTTCATCGCTCTCTTTTGAAGCTGATTCAAATGCATTCTGGTAAGATGCCGACAATTTCTTAAAGTCGGAATCAAATTTTACAGAAAGTGAATTATAGTTGTTGTCGTTTTTTGTGCTGATTGTTTCTATTTGTGTTGCATACTTCTGGTTGATCTTATCATAATCCTCATCAAACTTTGTGGAGATTTTTGCAATGATTCCATCATTCTTGTTGTTCACAGAATCCAGCAGGATATTGTATTTATCATGAATGTTTTGAACTTTGGTGTTGAAGGAAGCGGATAAAGTATCAATATTCTTGTTGAATTTTTCATTCATTGCCGAAAGATTGTTCTTTAAGTCCAAAAGAAGCTTGGCTTCTGAATCGTTGTATTTTTGAGTTGTCTCGTTTGTTTTTGCTGCAAATACAGAACTTAATTCTTCAACTTTTGTTGTAAGGAGTGAATTCAAATCGTCATACTTTTTGTTGATCAACTCGTTGGATAAAGCACTTTGAGTTTTAAGCTGCTCTTCAAGGCTTAAAGTCTGTTCTTTTAATTCTTTAATATATTTGTCTGAGCGGGCTTGGGCTTGTTCTGACAAATGTTCAAAAGCTGTATCTTCCAAATCGTTCGCTCGTTGAGTAGCTTCATTATAAACAGCTTGAATGTTCTGTTTGATTGTAACAAGCGCAGTTTCTGCATCTTTCTGGGAAGTTTTAATGTTTTCTGCTAAAGATGAAGCGTAATCTTTGTATTCGTTTAATAAAGTTGTGCCGATGGCTTTAAGTTGTTCTGCGTTTTGTTTTGCAAAATTTTCTGTTACTTGAGGAATTTTTTTATCAATGTTATCTACAATTTGATTCTGTTTTACGATTTTTGCAGATAAATCATCAACGATTGAGCTTTCTTTTTGAATCCGGCGTAAATTGTCTTCAACTTTTTCTGTCATGGAATTCAAATCGTTTAGAATTTCTGAATAACCGTTTATTTGTGATTCAATATTCTTAACAGCCTTCAAGCTTTGATCAAAAGTTTTTATCTTTGCGGAAAAGTCTTCATTTTTTTGTGCAAGAAGTTTGATTGCTGCATTTGCTTGAGATTGTCTTGAATCAAATTCTGTAATCAAGATGTTTACTTTTGATTCAACTGATTTGTAAAAGTTTTCAAGGTCGTTCTGCCTTTTGTCAGCATAATGTTTTACTTTTTCCATAGAATTGTCTTTTTTATTCATCTCATAAAATAAAATAGAAATTCCCAATGAAATTATGCTTGCTATAAGAATTGCAATTATAGTCACTTTTTATATCTCCACCCAAATATATAAGTTTTTATTACTTCTCAAATAAAATATTTTTTAGTTTGTCGTATGAATAAAATGAAATGTCAGCTAGTTTTGACTGTTTATGAAAAAAAGCTCTGATTGGTGTAATAAACCAAGCTGCCTTCATTCCTGCATTTTTTGAACCGACAATGTCATATTTGTGGCTGTTGCCAATATACAAAATCTGACTGGCCGGAACATTCAACCTTTCTGCAAGTACATTGAAAGGAAAAACTGAAGGTTTTAAGGCTCCAATTTCTTCTGTTCCAAGAATCACATCGCAATATTCCTTCATTCCCCAAAGTTCACCTTTTTGTTCAGGTGGAAAATCAGAAAGAAGGGCGATTTTTAACCCTTGTTTTTTGCTTTCCTCAATAAAGGCTTTTACACCCTTGCAAGGTTTTATCTTTATAAAATAATGCTTCAATCCATCATAAACGATTTGATTCAATCTTTTTTTTGCTTCTTCTTTTGAACATTTTAGGCGTTTTGCCATATATTCAGCTTGTTTGTCAGGGAAATTATCCAATATATCATTCTGATGTAAATCATGCCTTACCAGCCCGTATTTTAAAAAGAACTGGTTGTAGCGGAGAAAATGAAATGTCATTCTAAAATTTAAATCCCAAGTTCTGTAAAGAGTACCGTCAATATCTAATGCAATGGCTTTGATTTCACCTAAACTTTTTGTAAACACTAATAATTCCTTTGTTAAAGAGATATTTATTCAATATATATTGTACAATAAAATTTAGAATACGTCAGTAGAAAGAGCAAATAATAAGAATACTTTTATCTGGTTTTTATGTGTTGGTTTGTTTTTTCAGCAAAAGTTAATAGCCAGTTTTTTATGCAATCTTGCCATCTTTCGTTGTAATTGTTTTCCAATAAAGAAGTTTCATACATAAATAAAAAGTATTCTGTAATTTCTTTCTTTTTTGCATCTGGAATTTCTGGAGAATTTTTGTATAAGTCAGACATAAAGTGAACGGCTTCATCAATGGAGAAAAACTCTGTTCCAAAACTGGAAGAAAGCATATAAAGGGCAAGCGGAATGCAGTTTACGCTGTGTTGTTTTACAAACAAAACGCTTTCTGTTATCGCTATGGCTTTTGTGTATAACTCGTTGATTCTAAAATCTTGTTCCTCTTTTGAAAAAATATCCTGGGTGAAAAGGTTTTTGAACCAGATGTAAGTTCCTGCCGCCAAAGTGACGTGAAGGCTTGGTACACATAATAAATGTGGGTCGGAAAAGTAAATGAACTTGAATTTGAAATTAACTTTTTCTTTTGGTCTGTGTGTTGTCGTCATACAGAATCTATAGATTGAGGCTGCATTTTTATACATTGAAGTCAATGTTGTAATGAATGAATTCAAATATGGAGCTGCTTTTTTGTAGCCCAATCTCTGAATGAGCATGCACATCGGTTGAACAAAAAACTTTATAAAAGACAAATAAGTAGAAACTTTTTCTTGAATGAAAGGAATGTCGTTGTCCAGGTCTGTGTCAACGTAAATTACAGGATGATGAGTTAGGTGAAGTCGCTGGAATTGTTGTAAAAGGAAAAAATCTCCAATAACTGTGCTTATCAATCCCCATGCCGCTTTAAACGTTCTAAAACCAAATGGAAGGAAAATCCAAGGGAGGGCAGGTGAGAATTTTTCCAATTCTTTTTTTGCATATTTTTTCTGGCGTTTGTTTTCTTTATTCTGTTTTATCATATTTGAGATTCCTGATGTAGTTTATCTAGTTTTTGCAATCTTTCCTTATCAACCTTTATACATAAATTCTTTTCATGAGTGGGAAGGACCATTCCTTTTGGACCATTTTTTGCACGTCGTAAATATTTTACATGAGTGTAGTACAAGTCGACTTTTGTAGAAGTTCTAGCCTTTGAGTAATAAGCGGCAAGGTTTGCTGCATCCAAAAGAATATCAAGTGGAACTGTTTTATTTCTTTGATTCTTAATAAAAACATAACCGCCTGGAAAATCCCGTACATGAAGCCATAAATCGTCACCTCTAACATGGTGGCGCAAAAGTTCATCATTCTCGTTGGCATCTCGACCAACAAGCAAATACCAACCGTTTATTGTGTAGTCCAAACCTGGATGGGCTTTTTTGATTTGTTGTTTTGGTGTGGAATCTTTTCGTAAAAGCTGTTCAATTTTTACAGGATTCTTTTCTTGAATGATTTCATTGTATAAAGAATCTATTTTTGCAAGCTGGTTTTCTGCAATTTCATATCGTGATTAAGTTCTTCAATTCCACTTTGAGCTTTCTTGTAGTTTTTGTAATATTCTGCGGCATTTTCTTGAAGAGATTTATTTGGATTTAGTAGGATTCTGATTTCTTTGCCAGTCTCGTAATCTGTACAATCCAAGAATTTGGCATTTTGTGGAATATCGTGTCCGTAAGCTAAAATCAAATCGCCTTGGTGTTTGTATAATTCCGCATTTTTAAAAGATTCCCGCTTTGACTTTAGGTTGTTTAAGCTTGACTCCCTTTTTGATTTTGTGATGTTGTACCATTTTTCAGCTTTTTCAAGCAGTGCGTCTCTAGAAAGAGTTGACGCGCTTTCGCTATAGACAAAGTCAATATATTCATTAAAAGATTTATATTCAGGTGGAACTTCCCTTATCTTCCATTTTTCTGCATTTTGATATTTTGATTCGTCTTCTACAGGTGGAATAAAGGCTTTTCCTGTAACTTCATCTTTTTGGGGACGTCTGAACATTGAATCCAAAATCACATTGTCACCGTCGCACAAAATTACGTTTGAGGCGTTGTTCCACAACCGGATGTACAAATTGAACACTTCAGTTTCTGAATGAGAAAGCTCCATCACCACAGTCCGCTCCAATCCAATCTGTTTGCATGAATTGATTCTGGCTCCCTTTATCCGTGATTTAAGGAATTCCATAAAGCGGAGGGGCTTGTCATTCTTTGGCACTTTTTTACGTGTTTCGTTGATTCTGTTGCCGTTCTGGGCTGTGCAAATAATGACAGTTTTTGCTGTTCCGTTTTTATATGTGTATAAAGCCAGTGTATCAAATCCCGGCTGGACGATGTCTTGAATAAAAGAACCGTTGAGGTCTAATTCTGAAATGACTTTATTTATTTCTGTACAATTTAGTGACATATCTCTCTCTTAATTTAAAAATCCGTTCTTCCAATGCCATAATGGAACTGCCAGTTTGTTTGAAAAAGGTTGAACCTTGCAAAAATCAGGAAGCCAGCTTGTGTCATCAGATAATTCTTGGTAGAAAAGGTAGTCAAAATCAAAGGCATCAATCAAATCCTGCAAGTCATCATCCTCGTTTTTATTCACGAGTCTGTTTTCTATATTGCAAAGCGATTTCTGCCTTATGGCTGCATCCTTTTCATCTTCTGCAAATGGGACAGGCGTATATTGCGACATCAACGATATGCACGCTCTTTTGTCAGCTCTTTCTTTTAGCCAAGATAAAACATCCGCTGTTTCTTCAAATTTTCCCGGTAGAAACAAATGTCTGATTATTACACCTTGAGTGATTTTCTCTTTTGTTTCACCGTTCTTTGTAACTTGTTCTATTTTTAGGGGAAAGTTGTCGATCATCCATTGGATGGCGCTTTCTGCAGCCTGCGGATAGTTTGAAGTGTAAAAAAGTTTTGATGAAAGTCCGCAACTTAAAGTCTTCAAGTCTGGAAGCCAGATTGTAACAAGGTCTTTTAAAAGTTCCAGCATTTCCACAGATTCATATGCCGACGAATTCCAACAAAAAGGAATCGTCACTCCTTCGGATTTTGCGTCCCTAATAAATTCTGCGATTAGCGGAATGTGATGGCTTCCCGTCACCAAGTTGATGTTTTCTGCACCTTTTTCCTGCAGCACCAGGCACATCTTTGTAAATTGTTCAGAACTTATCTCGGCGCCCATTTCGTGTTGAGAAATCTGATAATTCTGGCAGAATGAACACCGCAAAGTGCATCCTGTAAAAAAAATAGTTCCGCTTCCGCCAAAAACTGTAACAAGTGGCTCTTCGCCAAAATGAAGTCCGGCAAAAGCAACACGCAATGCGTCTGATTCTTTACAAAAAGACAAGTGGGAGTTGGTTCTGTTAATTTTGCATTTTCTTGGACATTGTTCGCAAGAAGAATATAAATCGCTTTTCACAAAAAACCTTAAAGTGCTTTATGGTCAACAATAACAGTCATCAAGTCTGAAAGAATTCCAACAGGAAGGTCTTCGGCTTCGTATGTAACAAGTTGACCAAGTTGAATCCAGTCTTCGTCACTAATCAATTCTGAATTCTCGTTGCTGTTGTCTAGAAAAGAGAAAAATGAAACAAGTTTTTTGATGTTTTCTTCAGATGGTTCGTCGTTTAAATTTCCAGAAGATAAAATGTATGTTTTTTCCCAATACTCAAAAATTGAAGCTGGTAGTTCACCCGGACAGCCTGATGAACGTTCAAAAAGACTTCGTAAATCTTGAGCAACTTTATTGTAATTAATTTGTCCGTTATTGTTTTGTCTGCAATGTTTTAATGTTTTTTGTACATCGCTTGAAAATTTACTGTTATCATTCATATTTAAAAATATATATCTTTTTTAAAGAAAATGATAGTTTTATAATTCAATAGGATATTTTATGTTTAGTGATACACATTTTCATTTTGAATTAATGAATACAGAATATGGCGTAAATGGTGTTGAAGTTCTTACAAAAATGGCAGAACGAAATTGTTTCTTTGCAATGGATATCGGAACAAAGTGCGATGATTTATTAAGCAGGGAAGCGTGTATAGAAAAATCAATTGCTCAACTTCAAAGTAAATATGCTCAAAAAGCCAGAGAATTTATTCATTTTTCAGCCGGAATTTGGCCCGGAATTGATGATATTGCAGACAGAGCCGGCAGAATGGAAACACTTTTATCCAACATAGAAAAAACTTCAAACGATGTTGAAAATGATACGTTGAACAGAAAGATTATCGCAATCGGTGAATGCGGACTTGACCACCACTGGAATCCAAGCGGCGCAGATGGAAGGAATGAGGCTGATTTTACAAAAGACGTTTATTTTGGTGAGCGGGAACTTTTTGAAATGCAGCTTGATTTATCAAAAAAAATGAATCTTCCAATTATTGTTCATTCCAGAGACGCCTTTAGTGATACTTTGGAATGTATAAAGAATGTATCTTATGACAACGGAATTATTCATTGCTTCAGCTATGGTTATGAAGAAGCCAAGGCTTTTTTAGATAGAGGCTGGTACATCAGTTTGAGCGGTGGAGTGACGTATACAAAGAAAAGCAAAATGGAAGACATGAAGAAGCTTTTACAGTCAATTCCGCAAGATAGAATCCTTCTAGAGACAGATTCCCCATATTTAGCCCCAACACCGTGCCGCGGCACAATCAACAATCCCACTTTGGTTGAACATACTTACAATTTTGTTGCTAATATGCGAGGCGTTTCTGTTGAAACTTTGTCCGAAC
>CAYFND010000013.1:31211-36088 GCA_964344405.1 uncultured Treponema sp.
TCTTTTTCATCTGTAGTTTCTTAAGAATTTGACAGCCGTTTTGTACACTTGTACATAAAATGAAAATAATGGTAATATATAAGACACTCTTAAGAATGAGGTTTTATAGGATGAACTCAGAAATTACAGTTTATGAGACTTTTGCAGAATCGGCACAAAAGATTCCAAATCAGAAAATAATTTTCCCTGATGAAAATAAAGAATTTACATATACAACTTTTAAAGAATTTGTTGATGAAATTGCAGAAAGCATTACAGCGATGGGTGCAAAATATGACGACCATCTTGCTATCTGTGGTTTGAACTGTTCGTTATGGCTTGGCTCTTTATATGCGTGTAGCAAACTTGGTGTTGTAGCTGTTCCTGTTATAAGCAGACTTTCAAATGCAGAAATGCTTCATGTTTTGAATACAGCTCAATGTAAATATTTGTTTGATTTTGGCGCAATTAAAAAAGACTTTGAAATCAAAACAGATTACCTTGAAATGGTAGTCACTTTAGGTGATTTCGCTCCATATAAAAAAGCTATGAACTTTGAAACGTTCTTTGCTTCAAAAGCAAAAGTTGATGGAGCTCACTACAACAGACTTTACAGCATTCAATTTACATCTGGCACAACATCTGCTTCAAAAGGAGCGATGGAAAAACAAGATGGAATTCTGAAGACAAGTTATTGTTTTAATGAAGCCCTTATGCTTAATTCTGATGATGTATTCTTGTTGCAGCTGCCTTTATACTATTGTTACGGAAACGTTTTGATTGCAACTACATTCCATAAATTTGGAGCAGCCCTTATTGTTCCACAAAAAATTACTGTTGATGTTTGTGTTGAATTGGTAGCAAAATATCATTGTACAGTAACTGGCGGCGTTCCTGAACTTTTATACGGAATGGCAACTTCTGAATTAGTAAAGACTCTGGATGTTTCATCATTAAAGAAAATTGTTTTTGGTGGTTCATTCTGCCCTGAACGTCATGCTCTAAAAATTACAGAATCTTTTAATACAAATCAGCTTACTGTTGCTTATGGTCTAACAGAAGGCGCGACTTTAACATGTGTCGCACGTTTAGCAGATAAAACTATGACTATGAATCAAAGAATTAACAGTATTGGTAAAGCTATTGATTGCATAGAAACAAGAGTTGTTGATCTTTCTACAGGAAAAGTTCTTGGTGATGACGAACAAGGTGAACTACAAGTTAAAAGTGATGTCATTATGATGGGTTATTATCATGATAAAGAAAACACTGATAAAACAATAACACCAGACGGATGGCTTCATACAGGAGACTTGGTAACTCGTTCTTCTGACGGACTTTATCATATGAGGGGCCGCTGCAAGGATATCATCATTAGAAACGGTGAAAATATTTCTGCCGCACAAATTGAAAATAGACTAACTTCATTTAAAGCAATAAAGAATGCCCAAGTTATTGGTGTTAGTGATGAACATTTAGGTGAAACTGTAGCAGCAGTTGTAATTCTAAAGGATGATTCTACATTGCCTGATATCAATGAATTAAATCAATTCTTATATGAAGAGATTGCTAAGTTCAAGACTCCTGAATACTACATAAAAGCGACTTCTTATCCTCTTAATGCAAGTGGAAAGATTTTGAAAAGAGTTTTGCGCGAAAATGCAGAAAAAAATCGTTCGAAGCTTCAAAAAGGTGTTTGGAACGTCATTGATTAATCATGACAAATACAACCCTTTGCTATATAGAAAAAGACAATTCATATTTGATGCTCAATCGGAATAAAAAGAAAAACGATTGTAATAAAGATAAATGGATTGGCATCGGTGGAAAATTTGAAGAATGTGAAAGTCCCGAAGATTGCGTTTTTCGGGAAGTCAAAGAAGAAACCGGATTAACATTAAACTCGCTGGAATACAGAGGCATTATCACTTTTGTCTCTGATTCATCATTCACCGAATATATGCATCTTTTTTATTCATCAGACTTTTCTGGTGAGTTGACTGATTGTGATGAAGGCGAACTTCATTGGATAAATAAAGACAAGATAAACGAACTTCCGCACTGGAAGGGTGATGAAATCTTTCTAGACTTAATAAAAAAAAGAGTTCCATTTTTTTCACTAAAATTAGTTTACGAAAATGGAACTCTAATTAGTTCTGTCTTAAATAATCAAAAGTTAAATTACTAAAGAATTAAGCAAATTGTTTCATATACAAATTGTAATATTCGCCTTTTCTTTCCATTAATTCTGCGGGGCTTCCACTTTCAACAATGCCGCCGTGGTCTACAACAAAGATTCTGTCGGCATTTTGAATTGTAGAAAGTCGGTGGGCGATAACAAAAGAAGTTCTGTCTTTTAGTAAAGATGCAATTCCTGATTGAACTAAGATTTCTGTTTTAGTGTCAATGTTTGAAGTGGCTTCATCCAAAATAAGTATTTTCGGCAAGCTAATCATTGTCCTTGCAAATGCTAAAAGCTGGCGCTGTCCGTTTGAGAGTTCGCCGCCCCTTGCAGTTAATTTTGTATCGTAACCGTTTTCCAACTTGTTGATAAAATAATCCGCATGAACAGACTTTGCAGCAGCAATTATTTCTTCTTCTGTTGCATCAAGTTTGCCATACAAAATGTTTTCTCTGATCGTTCCAGAAAAAATGTAGTTGTCTTGAGTCATAATGCCCATTTGTGAGCGCAATGAATCAATCGTTACATTTTTTACATCTATTCCGTCAATTAAAACATTTCCTTCAAGAGCGTCATAAAACCTGCTTAATAAGTTCACAATTGTTGATTTACCGGCTCCAGTCGGACCGACAAGTGCAATTGTCTCACCTTTTTTCACCGTGAAGTTAATATTGTTCAAAACCTTTACGCCTTTTTCATATTCAAAGCTTACATTCTTGAATTCAACATTTCCTTCTATTTGCGGCATCTTTGTGGCATTAGGCAGATCTTTGATTTCCGCGTTTGTATCGATGATTTCAAAAATACGCATAGCACCGCTTGAAGCATTGATCAATTGGTTGTAGTAGTTGCTCAGATTCATAATAGGAGACCAGAACATTCCGATGTAGCTGCCAAATGCAATGTATGTTCCTATTGAAACATTCTCTATTCCTAAAACTTTAATTCCAACAAAATACAAAGCCAAGTTTCCCAATCCCCAGCATAAGTCGATCAATGAACCGTAACCGTCGCACCATCTGACAGCATGAATAAATTCATCTCTGTAATCTCCAACTAATTTTTGGAATGTCTTGTCAGTTTCCTTTTCTGCATTAAAGCTCTGAATTACTTTTATACCGGACAAATCCTCGTTGATAAAAGCGTTCATATTTGAAGACTTCTTTCTAAAACTTATCCAATGTTTTTCAGCTTTAAATGAGATTATGAAAATTCCAATAATCATTGGTGGCAGCGTAAATAACGAAGCGGCCGCAAGTCTTGGATTCTTTGTAAACATAATCACAGCGACAGCAACAACAGTTATAAATTCTGGAATTAATGTCGTAATGCTGTTCTCAATAATGTCTTTTAATGAATTTACATCTCCTGTGATTCTGGCAAGAATCTTTCCGGACGGACGTGAGTCAAAAAAAGGTAGATCCAGGGATTGGATGTGGTTGTATAACTCCTCCCTTAAATCTTCAATTACTTTATTGCTGGTCTTAGCCATCAAGAACATACGAAGTTTAATTGCAAGGATCATCGCCAAATTCAAGCCGACTGAAATAACAACAATCTTTATAAGGCCTTGAAAATTTTCTTTTCCAATATAATCATCAATCGCTGTTTCTATAAGGAGAGGATTTATCAAGGAGACAAAAGTTCCAATCCCCATCAAAAAAAACACAATGATGATTCTCCATTTGTATTTTAATAAATATCTGAAAAGACGTAAAATTGCCGAAAGTCCTGATTTTTCGGAAGATTTTTCATCTTGATTGTAAGCGTTAAAAGCCATTTTACACACTCCATCCTAATATTGAGATTTGTATGTCTCATAATACAAACCTTTTTTGCTTAAAAGTTCATCATTTGTTCCACATTCAGCAATTTTTCCGTTTTCTAGAACTATGATTTTATCAGCTTTTCTAACAGCGCTGATCCTGTGAGCAATAATGATTTTTGTCATACCGTTCAAAGAATCCAAAGTCTTTTGAATTTCCTGTTCAGTTTCTGTATCAAGTGCTGAAGTTGAATCGTCAAAAATTAAAACCGGCGCTTTTCTAGAAATGGCACGTGCGATGGTCAACCTTTGTTTTTGACCGCCGCTCAATCCAATTCCACGTTCACCTATGACAGTTTCAGTTTTTTCCTTCATACCGTTTACAAATTCCGAAGAGCAAGATCTGTCCAAGGCATCTGAAATACTTTGTTCATCAAGCGACTCTTTTTTACCAAGCTTTACATTGCTTCCGATTGTGTCTGAAAAAAGGAAGATGTCTTGCATTACAGACGAAATGTTGCTTCGTAAAGTATTTATGTCAAGGTTTTTGATATCAACTCCATCAACATAAATTTTACCGCTTGTTGCATCGTACATACGCTTCAACAGATTTATGATAGTTGTTTTTCCAGAACCAGTTGCTCCCATAATTCCAAGAGTCTCGCCTTTCTTAATATCAAATGAGATGTTGTCAAGAATGACTTTTCCATTTGGCGCAAGGAATGAAACATTTTCAAAAGTTATATCGCCGTTTATTGTTGGTGAAACAGCTTTTTCACTATTGACAATCGTTGGATCCTCATCGTAAATCTTCTTCAATCTGTCTGCTGACGCTTTGGCTGAAGAAATTCCGTTTGTGAGCCATCCAAGCATCTCCATCGGCCAAATAATGTTCATTGAATATTGAATAAAAGCTGTCAATTCACCAATTGTAAATTGTTCTGCATTGGG
>CAYFND010000014.1:0-8601 GCA_964344405.1 uncultured Treponema sp.
CTTATGTTATTATGTAGCACTTTTTGTGTCCACTAGACTATACTAACTCCAGATTGTTGATGAATTTGACAGTGTTGAAACTTCAGCTACTGGATATAAGCCTAAATATGAAATAATTCGTTCTGATACTGATGACGTAATTAGTAGTGGAGTATTATCTACTTCATTTACACAAACAATAGATACTACTTCAACTGGTTTTGTTGATGAAGAAGATTATATTATAAGAATTACTGCTTATGATAGAGCTTTAAACAAGAGCGTTACAACTGATACAAGTTATACATATCATTTATTACAAAGTACAGATAAACCTGTATTCTTCCCAAATGGTGATGACTGGAAACTTAGTTATGATTCAATAGATACTCTTGAGGACAATATTGGAGATGGAGATTATACTAATGTATTCCTTGGCGGTTCAAATCTTGTAACAAAAATATATGATGAAGATGGAATTGCTTCTACTAAAGTTACTATTTATGAAGATGATGAAGAAACTGTAGAAGCTACTTGTACAGGTAATGGGGTTGAAAAATCAATAAGTGGAAATCCTGTTGAGACAATCAATATGACTGTTTTACCAAACGCATTGGGCGCATACAAAGTTGTTTATTTGGTAGAAGATATAAATGGTAAATCAACTACAAAGCGATTCTGGATTCAAATTAGAGGAACAGCTCCAACAGTACAATTAACTTCAACACCAACGTTAGTTACAACAAGTAGTACAAATGTTACAGGTTCTGCAATAAAAGCATATACAATCACTCTTGATATGGGTGGTTCAACTGGTCCATTCAAAATTTATAGAAGTAATACTTTACTCGATGGAAATGTAACTTCTTCAACATTTACAGATACCTTCACTCCAGCTGCAAATAGTAATTCAGCAGTATTGGTATATAAGGTTGTAGATATATTTGGTGCTACAGCAGAACCAAGTTTGTCTTATCAAGTTGATAAAACAGCACCTACAGCATCGTTTACTCAAGTTCCAAATGCGACAACTTCAGAAAATGCTTCTGTTGTGCTTATTGGTACTGCATCTGATGGAACTGAGGGAAATATTTCTGGTGTAAGTTCAGTTCAAATTGCATTCTCAAATGGAAATGATACTACTCCAGCAACAACAACTGTTACGGCAAATGGAACAACTTCTTGGAACTATACTCTTACTTTTGCAGATTATGCTGGAAGTGGAGAAGTATTTAGTACAGAAGGAAGTAAGAAACTTTATGTACGAGCAATTGATAACGTTGGAAACATTGGTGCATGGACAACAACAACATTCGTTTATGATAAGGCAAAACCAACATTAACAGTTCAAAGTTATACACCTGAATCTGGCTCTGCAACAACAGTGGCAAATGGTGGTGAGTTCAACGTTGGTAAAAAATTCTCACTTTCTGGAATAATGAGTGATACTTATGGAATACAATCATTATCTGTAACTCAGAAGAAAGATGACGGAGACGCTGTAACATTAACAGATACATTTAGTACTACTTCACCATGGACAATCACTAATCTTCCAAGAAATCCAACTAGTATTGGAACTCATTCTCTTGCAACTGGAGATTACGTATATACAATAACTGTTACTGATAATTCTGATAAAACTACAACTACAACAGTTACAACTCATATTGATGTTACCGCACCAACTATAACAATTACAGCTCCAAGTTCGCTCCTTTTGACTGATAACTCAGGTGTAAATTCATTCTCTGGTTCAACTTATCAATTTACTGGAACTTCAAGTGATGTGGGATTGGGTGTTCAAAAGATTCAATATATTTTAAGTAATTCTGCAACATTAGCTGGAACAGAAACTTGGAAAGATGTAACGACAACAGGAAACTGGAACTTCTCTCAATATTTGGTTTCTGGAACGACTGATGAAACTGAAAATACATTACATGAAGGCAAATGGTACTTGCATGCACGAGCTGTTGATAAAGCAAATAACATTTCTACAACAACTGTTGCAGCCTTCTACGTTGACCAATCAGCTCCAACTTTAAGTCAAACTGGATTTAATGATGGAATTACAAAATATGTAAATGCAGCATTGCCAATAACAATAACAGCAACAGATACATATGGAATTGAAGATACCGCCGTAACGGCAATGATAGGTTCAAACAGTATTTCATTGAATAGAACTTCTAATAGTTGGGCTGGAAATATTGCTACAACTTTACTAACAGCTAATTCAAGTTCTAATGTTGATGTAACTGTTACTGATAAAGCTGGAAGAAAAGTAACAAAGACTTATGCAGTTTATTATGATACCGCTTCACCAACTGTAAGCGTAATTTCTCCAGTTAATGGCGAATCAATTTCTTCATTCCCTCGTGCAATAAGTGGAACTAGTTCTGATGCCGGAATTGGTGTAGAAAAGGTTTATTATACTTTGGCGTCAACTCCTTCTGATGATTTGACAGATAGTTCTTGGAAAATTCTTACACCAACAGGTGAAAGCTGGACTGCAGATTTAATTACAACCGACCCAGAGAATGATGATACTACTTCAACAAAGATTACTGATGAAGGAACATACACATTAACAGTTACAGCAAAAGATAAACTGAACAACGCAAAAGCAACAAATGTTCAAAAGACATTCTATTATGACTTGAGTAATCCAACTTTAAGCGTGAACTCAGTTACCTCACCAAGAAATGACGCATTTGATATTTCTGGAACAGCTTGGGATGGCAACAACATAAATAAGATTGAAATAAAAGAAGGTTCAACATTAATTGCTTCAACAGCGGGTTCTGGTACTTCAGCAATTACTATAACAAGTGGAACTATTGCGGCGGCCAAATCTGATTCAACTAAATTCTCTTGGTCTAAGACAATGGCTGTTGGTTCTGGTAACGTAACTGATGGTGAACATACATATACAATAATTGCAACTGATGTGGCTGGAAAAACTACAGAAAGAAATATTAACGTAACAATTGATACAGCAGCACCAACAGTAACTCTAACAGATGCTTCTGTTCCAACAACAGCGGAAACAGAGTTCACATCATTCACATTCAATGGTACGGCAAGTGATAATTTGTCGCTCGCTTCTGTTGAAGTTGCATTCTCTGATCCAACAGCAGATCCTGCTCCAACATTCTATACTGTAACAGGAAAAGAAAGCTGGACTTACACTGGTGTATTCAGCACAATTTCTGGATTTGACACAGAAGGTACAAAAACTTTGTATGCTCGTGCTACAGATAGTGTTGGAAACGTAAGTGCTTGGACTTCAAAGGGGTATGTTTATGATAAATCTGTGCCAACAGTAACAATTGATAAATATAATTCAACAACAATTTCTAACGCAAGTTTTGAAACAAAAGATACATTCAGTTTGAGCGGAACAATTAGTGATGCTTATGGACTTGCTGATTCTGGCAGCTTTGTTATTACACAGAAAAAAGGTGACGGTTCACCAATAACATTAAGCGGAAACATGACTGTTAGCGGTAACACTTGGACTGTAACAGGACTTCCAAGAAAAGATGCTACAACATCATTAACTTCAAGCGATTCTGATGATGCCTGGAGCGGTGTTTATACTTATTCTGTTACAGCAAAAGATAAAGCGGCAAAAACAAATTCTGTTGAAGCTAAAGCTACAATAGATAAAGTTGCCCCAGAAACAGTAGTTATTTCTTCACCAGCGAGTGATGTTTCTGGTGCTGATTCACTAAAAGGTTCTTCTTACAACTTTAAAGGTTATGCAAGCGATAGCGGAACTGGCGTAAACAAGATTTATTATGCATTCTCAAAAACAAGCACGGCTCCAAGTAATGATTCAGCTTGGACTAGTTTGACAGTAGCCGATGGAGAAACTTGGACAATTGCTAGAGATTTGAAGTCTGGGCATCCAACATTGGGCGATTCTGACCTTGATGAAGGAAATTGGTACTTGTATGTAAAAGCAGAAGATAAAGCAGGTAATGTTAGTTCTGTAAAAACAAGGGCATTTAGCGTAGATCAAAGCGCTCCGGTTTTAACAACTGACACAACAGCATTAATTACAAATACTAGTTTTACACTTTCTGGAACAGCAACAGATACAAATGCTATAGCAAAAGTTGTAATTACAAATGGCAAGACTGGGGATGATTTAATCACTTGGTCCAGTGAAGGTACAACGCCAGCAATTACTCTAAATACTACAACCGGTGCGTGGTCAAAAACATTTACAACAGGAACTTCTGGAGATGTTGCTGATGGAACTTACTCATTTACAATTCAAGCTGAAGATGTAGCTGGTGAAAAGACTACAACAACAAAATCTATCACTGTAGATACTGTTCTTCCAGATATTTCTGCAAAATCGTTTACTTGGGGGGATGATTCAAATAAAACTTGGCATAACAAAAATAATCCAACGTTAAATGTCAGCGTTATTGAAAACAATATAAGTACAGTTTCATATTACATAGCCGAATATTCAGGAGAAGGATATCCTGCAGTTGGTAATATTAGTGCTAACGAATGGACTTCAATTTCTCAAACAAGTGAAGATAGCGGAACACATAATTTTACAAGAACTCTCACTTTGAATGACGGAACAGGTAGAGTTTACCTTAAAGTTGTTGATATTGCAGGAAACACAAGTTACGTAAGTGGAACGGATCTTGCTTATCAAGTTGATACAGAAAATCCAATAGTTTTAATTTCAACACCGACAAACAATACTCTTACAAATGGTGCCTCAGATATTTCTGTAACAGGAACAATTTCTGACACAGTATGTAAGGATTTTATAAAAGTTGAAATTTACTTGAACAGTGTAAGTGGAACTGCAATTGCAACATTAGATGAAGATGATGACCCTGCAACAATTGTTACAACAGGAACTGCCGGCGAGTTCACATTTACTGGAACATTCCCACAAACAAGTATTCCTGATAGCGGTGATTCATTTAAAATTTATGTAAAAGCTTATGATGTTGCTGGAAACGTAAATACTACTTATTCAAATATGATTTTAGATAAAACAGCTCCTTCTGTTTCTATAACTCTTCCTACAAATGCAGACACAGACGGTAGATCAGGCGTTTATGTTAATGGAACAATTGCTTTGTCTGGAACAGCTTCAGATAACAAAACTCTTGATAAGGTGGAACTTTTCTATAAGTCGGCAGCTGATACATGGATAAAATATGGGGAAGCAACAGGCTCAAATGCTTACAACTGGAGCTTTACAGGTATAAATACAAAAGCAAATCCTGCTCCTTTTGGAACATACAGCACAACAGATGGAATTCAAACTGTCTACTTAAAGGCAACAGCAACAGATGAAGCTGGAAATAAAACAGATACAACAGCCACATTCTATATTGATCAAGACACAGACAGACCTGTGATTGGATTTACAAACGTAGATTTAACTGGAATGACGTTAAGTAATCTTGTTAATTTACAACAAACAAGCAAGATTTATGGAACAGTCACAGATGATGATGGAGTTTCTTCATTGCAATACAGTATTGATAACGGAACAAATTGGAACACTATAACAGTGACTAATGGTTCTTGGAATCAAACCTTTGCGGATGGAGCTCTAACAGTTATGTTTAAAGTGACAGATTCAAACGGTACAGTTTACACTTCATCAACAGACAGTACAGGTCCAAAATTAACTGATGGAACAAACACATATAAGAGTGATACAAATCTGTATTTAAGAATTGATACAACTTCACCGTTGAAATCAAATCTTTTATATTCAGTTTACGATTCAACAACATCAACTTATGGTTCATATGCTTCTGATTATTCAACAGAATTCTTTGGAGGAATTCATCCAAAATTCTCAATAAAGATTGACGCCAAAGATGCAAATGCAATTAGCAGTGTAGTTGGAACTCTTACAGGAAAGAAAAAAGACAATACGGATTATTCAAAAACATATTCAGCAACTTGTGCAGATGTATCGCACAGTGATGCGGAGTATCATACATGGGAAATTGACGACATAGCAGTTACAAAAGACAGCGATGATGTGGAACTTGCAGATGGAAGTTTTGATTTAACAATTGTTATTACAGACGGAGCCGGATTGACTTCTCAAGAAAAAATGACAATTTCTATTGATAATACAGCTCCAGTAATCACAATTATTCCTCCATCTACTCAAATAAGTAATGCAGAAACAATACGTGGTTCTTTGGATTCAGATTCAACAGTTTATTATGCAGTTTCTAGATATAATAATATTGTTCCAACTGATACAGCTGTTACAAATCAATCAACTGCATGGACACAAGAAACAGCGGCAACTCTTTCTTGGAGTGTTTACTTTGACGGTGATGAAGTAACAGGTCAAACGCATACAACACTTTTCAGAAACTACATCTGGAATTTGGGTATAGCAACACAAGACGCAGTTACAAGCACTCCTCCAACATATACAGACATAACAACTTTGTATGTTTGGATAAAGGCTGTAGATAAAAATGGAAATGTTTCTACAAAATATCAGGCAGTTGTAATTGACCCACAAGGAAACAGACCAAAATTGACTTTGACTTATCCAGATGCAGATGACATCAAACTTGGTGGAACAATCCGTATTTATGGAACAGTAACAGATGATGTAAAAGGCAAATACGTATGGCTTCAAATTGATAGTGACGGCGACGGTGTTTTTGAAAAATCTGATTTACAATATTTGAAGGATAATTCTTATAAGATTGGTAAGATTTCTACTAATACAGAAGTTACAGATATAAGTTCTGTAACAGATTCCACAGCCGGTGATTACGGAATTATGATTACTGTAAATGGTGCCAGCTGGAACCAAAGTATTAACACTAACGGTGAGTTTGACCCAGAATCTGGAACAAAAACAGTTAAAATGTGGATGTATGCAACTGATGAAGATGTTACAGACACAACAACACCAAATATCAGTACTGTTGTAGAAAGAACAATTATTGTAGATAAAGATACACCGGTTATTGATAACGCCTCATTACGATTAGTTCAATATCAAGATGGTGCAACTTCTGGAACAGTCGTTGCAAGCCAGGCATTTACAGAAGGAATGAGCGTAAAAGGTGTTTGGTATTTGACAGGAACAATTACAGATGCCAGTGGAATTAAAGAAATCAAGAAAAACGGAACAACTGTAGTTTCAAGTGCAGGTGCTAATAGTGCGCCAGAATTTATTTCTAACCAAGATGCAGGAACAGGTATTTATAATTATAAAATAAATGTTCCTCTTGGAAATGCAACAACAGACAGTGTTGGAACTTCTAGTGTAACAATTAGAGCAGTTGAAAACACAGATAATAATTTAGCAATAGAAAAATCATTCTCTGTAATTTATGATAACAAAGCTCCTGTTTTAACAACAACTGGAAGTGACTTCAAAATATCATCTTCAATTACAAACAGTAACGGTTTCTATACATTTGGTTCAAAAGCAAATGAAGACGCAGTTGGTTCAGTTAATCAAACTGGTGTAGATAAAATTGCATTCTATTTTACAAGAGATATTACTTCAGCAAACACACATAATTTATATGATGTGATGATGAAAAACGGTGT
Organism: uncultured Treponema sp.; assembly: GCA_964344405.1. GTDB lineage: Bacteria > Spirochaetota > Spirochaetia > Treponematales > Treponemataceae > Treponema_D. The sequence continues at coordinate 7,576 of CAYFND010000014.1, forward strand.
AACAGGAAATGCAATTTCTTCATATAGTTCATTAACTAGTTCTGATGGTTTGTATTGGAAAACAATTAGCATAACAGAAGTTAATGGTGCCGCTATAACGATTTCTTCATCAGACGTAAATGTTCATAAAGGTGGACTTGCAAAAGTAAATGGAATTATTTACAGAATAGAAGATATTTCTGGTACAACAATTACACTTTCTGGTGAACCGGGCGACACTTCAACAGCGTTTAACGGTTATTTTGCCATTGCAAATGTTGTAGATAACACAATTTCAGAAGGAAATAGTGGTTCTTTGCTTACATCAGATTATGGTTATGGATATTATTCTGCACCAAATTATGATGATGGTGACTTGATGGTAGAAAGCCTCATTTCTCAAGGAACAACATATACTTGGCAGGCAAATATCAATTCAAAGAATATTCCAGATGGACCTGTAGTACTTCATTATGTTGTATTTGATAAGGCCGGAAATAGTGCAACAGGAACTGTAGATGCATTTGTAAAGAACAACCAGCCAAGAATTGTTGGTATGAAAATAGGTACAGATGATAGTGGAAACGGAAGTGTTGATAATTCTGAATTCTTGACTACGTGGTCTGATTTGTATACTTCTGGATACGATGGAAATGATAATAAAATTACAGATGTAACATTCCCTAGTCAAACAAATGGGCTAAAATCAGCATTAACAGCAAAAGCTATTACAAAGATTAAACCAGAAATTGTTGGTGGTAACGGAAATATTGGTTATACATTTGAAGTTGCCAAGAATTTAACAACAACAACTTGGGATAGTGCTTACTACAAAAAGACAGCTGTAACATCTCTTGGAAGTGGTAGCACAGATGATACATTATTAACATTAAGCGATATTACTTTGGATGTAAAAGACTTCCTTACTGAAGATGCTGATAATAATGAAATTGAAGATGCTAATTACCAGAAATTCAGCTTTAAGTTGTGGGATTCAACTCCTGGAACAACACAAGGAACTGATAGTCAGTATGCTACAATCAATGT
>CAYFND010000014.1:8611-20628 GCA_964344405.1 uncultured Treponema sp.
ATCAATGTAATTATGAATGTTGCTATTCGTGATACAGTAGCGGCAAAGGCTTATATAAATCCATTCTTCTGGAACAGCAAAGATGACAACAGTCTGTATGGTAACAGTATTGAAAACGGACATATTGAACTTCCAGAAGATTTACCGGATACGTTTACAGGTGATGCAGCAACTGGCACAACAATTTATGCAAAACGTCCTAAAGTTTCTGGAAAGATAAAGATTGAAGGTGTAGCTTATGATAACATTTTGCTTTCTAGTATAAAGGCAACTCTTGGTAACTTTACTACTTTGGGTTCAAGTGGAACTGTAACAATTGGAACTTATGCCGATGATACTTGGACAGCTGGTTCAACAGATATTGCAACAAATGGATGGGCTTCAGAAATTGGAAAGGCAACATATGGTGAAATAAAGAAAGCAGGATTGATTACAACTCTGCCAGAAGGAAAAGAAAGTTCAGATGTAGTTCCATATACTTCTCAAGAATATGGTCATGTAGTTCACTGGATTTTGTACTTGGATTCATCAAAAGTTACTGGTATTGCCAACTTGAAGAACTTGATTTCTGTAACAGCAAGTGATAAAGGTTGCCCTTCCTTGAGTGGCGGAGACGTAGTTTATACTCCAAATACATTCTCTGCAGTTACAGGACAGACTGGTGAGGCTAGCGGTGATGTAAAATTAACGTCTCAATATACAGTTGATGTTGTGCCGTACATAACTAAAGTTGAAACTACTTTATCCAAACAGAAAGTGTCTAACCCGAGTGTATACAATAGAACCGCATTAGGACATTATCCAGTTCAATCGGTTGTAAGCAATGTTGCGACTGGAAAGCTAAACAATACAACTTCTGAAACTGTTACATTGTATGGATTTAATATTAATCATTCTTCTATAACGGTTACAGATGGTTCTGATTTGGATTATTCAACAGAGGGACAGGTTTCATTCGGAGTTGAATCTCTTGAAAGTGGAAAACTTGAGGTTATAGTTAATGAAATTTCCATTATGAATAATCTTAACAACAATGATGCTCATGGTGCCGCTACTTCTGAAGGTACAGCTTATGCCAACTGGTATAATCGACAGGGAAATGGTGATACAAACAATATTCTTACAGATGATATAGAATTTGATGTGTGGGAATTTAACGATCGTGCAGCAATCCCAATTAATGGACTAGTTGGTGGAGTACAGATGCAAATCAATCCAAGTACAAAAATGCTCAACTATGCTTTTGCAAATGGAGCTTTGTATTACAGTATGGCAGGAAAAGTAGATGATAAATACTATTCAAGTTACTACTGGGCTGGCGACTGGGACGTATTTACAAGTGCTTGTGTAGGCTTCCATGTAGATAATTTGGGCTATACTTATTCTTCTTGTTCTGGCGGTGATACAAATAATAGTGGACATGTTGATACTTATGCAATGTGGTCAAGCAGATGGGGACTTGGAACTCGTAATACTGGTGGTACTTATGGCGGAACTAATGCGGTACGCCTTGAAAAAATTGCTCTAAAAACCGGTACCGGAACGTATGAGTATGACCTTAACAAGAATAGATGTCTTTCTCCTGAATATGCTTCCTCTGTAAATGACGGTGCAACAAACTTGTATCATATTTATTATGATGCAATTTGTGATGAAATTCGTTTTAGAGCTGGAACATTGAATACTACCACAAAGCAGAGCACGAAGGGCTTTACTGATCAATATACAGAAAATCAACCTTCTGCTTATGACATTACAAATTGTCAGGTTATTGCAAATAGTACATTAACAAACAGAGGTTCTGGAAATTATGTTGATATTGCTGTTGCAAAAAATGGCACAACAGATGTTGTGTGTGCAGTTTGGTTTGATTCATATTCAAATAACTTGAAATATAGCTATGTTGAAGATCCGATTGAAAATTGGGATGATTTAGCAGGTAACGATGAAGCTGCAAATTGGTCTCAAGTTAAAACAATTTTTGCAGAAGGCGGTGAGTATTGTAAGATTGCAGTTGATGCAAATAACCATGTACACATTGCAGCGTATGCAGGAAATGGAGATGTTAAGTATGCTTATCTTGATACCTATGATGCAGCTTATTCAGAGTCTACTAATTCTTGTGTCGTAGATGCATCTGGTTCTGTAGGTGAACACTTAACTTTGGATGTTGCACTAGACAGCAGCGGAAACAGTATTCCTTACATTGGATATTATACTTCGGCAATTAAAAAGCCTAAGTACGCATATCTTGTAAATACAACAAATACAAATCATGTTCCAGCTGGTGCTGATGATAATGAACGCTTTACAGGTAACTGGGAAGTAACAGTAATTCCAACAGCAAGCAGAATTACATCAAATCGTGAAGACAAGATAAATGTTGGAGTTTGGAAAACAACTGCTGGAGTTATAACAGATTCAAAGATTAATGGAACTGTGGGAACTAGTACGTATACAAGCACGTTGAATGGTTACGATTCAAAAAACTCGAGTAAGACATATGGTAATGGTACTTCTAACGGAGTATTGGCTTACCAAATTGCAAACGGTTCTGGCTCATGCATCGAAACCGCCCAGATGAAGTAGTTAAGTAACTAAAGAAAATAAAAGCCCTTGCTAAAACAGCAGGGGCTTTTTTTATAAAAAGAGGAAGGGAACTTTACAAAACATAACATAAAGTGTTATTATTTGTAGAGTATGCAGTCTATTCAACTTTTACAAAAAACATTAGAAGAAAATGCAACTTCTGAAAGTTTTTTATTCTCATTACAAGATTTTTTCTCAATATTCCCTGATATGACAATTTCAAATTTAAGAATGCTTTTTTCTAGAGCTGTACAAAAAGGACTTTTAGAAAGAGTTTGTAAAGGTATTTATTTATACCCAAAAGTTGACTATGATCCATCACTTATATTATACAAAACGGCAGTAAAGCTTCGTTCTAAATATATCAATTATATAAGTTTAGAAAGTGTTTTGTGTGAAGCTTCTGTAATATCTCAACAGCTTATGGGATGGGTAACAATAATCACGAAGGGTCGTTCTGGAATTATTAACTGTGGAAGATTCGGTTCAATAGAATTTGTTCATACACAAAAACAAATAGAGCTTATTTCTGAAGAATTGACACTGGACTTTCGTTATGGAATGTTCAGAGCTTCTGTAAAACAAGCCTTAAAAGATATGAAAGATGCCAAACGTTCATTTGATTTAGTGAATTCGGAGGATTAGGAATGAATAGATTTGATTTTGTGATCGATAAAGTAATCAAGCAAAATAATGATTATCCTGTATTAAAAACGGTTATAGAAAAGGAAATTCTTCATAGAGATATATTAAACTCAATGAACAATTTGGGAGTATTAAAAAGTTTGACTTTTATGGGTGGAACTTGTCTTAGAGATTGTTACTCATCTCCTAGATTAAGTGAGGATTTAGATTTTACAGGTGGCTTTTCTTTCTCAAAAGAAACAATGAAAGATTTAGGATATGAACTATCTAAAGGTATTTATGAAAAATATGGGTTGAATGTTACTGTAACTGAACCAGAAAAAGAGACAGGTAATACAGATACATGGAAAATAAAGATTATTACAAAACCTGAGCGTCCAGATTTTCCGTCTCAAAAAATTAATATAGATATTTGTATGCTTCCAAGTTATGAAAAAAAAGTAATTATGCTAAAAGATTTATATACAATAGATACAGGAACAGAGAATATCCTTTTGTATGCAGAAAGTTTAGATGAAATTTTTGTAGATAAAATTATTGCTTTTGCCAGGCGGCCTAACAGAGTTAAAAATAGAGATTTATGGGATATTCATTGGCTTTCACAAAAAAATATAACGCTAAAAAAAGAATTGCTTCAACAAAAACTAACTGATAGAAAAATTGATACAATAGAGTTTTATCAGTTATATAAAAGTAGAATTAAAGAAATTGAACCATTACAAAAGGATTTTTTATTTGAGATGAAACGATTTCTTATGCCTTCAATTTTTACTCAAGCCTTTACATCAGATTTGTGGTGGCAATATTTAGTAAATTTATTAAAGGAAATTGTATAGATTCCTTATTTTTCCAAGTACGTTCTTATTCTTGTCATCAATTCTTCTTTTTCTTTGGGTGATGCTATTGCGGCAGAAATTATGTCGGCAGTGGGACCGTCCGGGTAGATTGCAGCCCAATATCTAACGTCATCAGCTTGTTTATCGTAAGATTGAGCGCGTGAATTTGTTGGGGCGAGCATTGTCTGTTCTGATAAATCATTTTGACATTCATATGAAATCAATTGTTTTAAGATATTTTGTTCATTGTTGTTGTTTTTGAACATTACACCGCAAACTTCCGGGGCCACCAAAACGTGCCCTATATTCAGATTTTCTGGTGGAAAAGGTGATTCTTCATAATGTAAAAGAAGGTTCAATTTTTTTGTTCTATGTTCAGAAAGCTTCATGCAAATTACATCGATATAATGTTCTTCCATAAAGAAGTTGATGTCTTTTTCTTGTGTTTGCTGCCAAGTTGACGGAAGAAATTTTTCATTTTGAAGAAGTTTAATTTCATCAAGAACAGAAATCAATTTGGGTGGAAGTTCGTCTTTTTCAATATCCATTGTAGAAATCTGTTCAATCAAGTTAAAATATTCATTGGCTCCATAAATTGAATCAAATAAAACACTAATAAAACAAGCGAGTGTATCATCGTTGCTTCCGGCAAGAATCAAAGGATACTGAGCAAACTCTTTCATCTCTTCCAAGTAGGTTTTTAGATTTGTGTACGAATATGGAATCTGTAAATTAGCTTTAGTTCTGAATGTTTCATAATATGTTATTTCAAAATGATCCAATAAAATGGGCAAAGAAAGAGGTTTTTGGTTGATAACAGCAGAATTTGCAATTCTTGTAGGAAAGGCTTCGTAAAACTCTTCTGGAAATTTCACTAATTTGCTTTCAAGCTGTTCAATATTTTTATCCTTCCATGCAAAAAGGATTGTGAAGTTATTACTGGCAGATGAAGTAAGTGGTTTTGATGAGTCAATTATTGTGAAGGAGCAGTTTTCTGGTTTGATTTTTCTGATTTCTTGTTCCAAAGCAGAAGTTACATTTTGTGGTAATCCGTAAAATCCTATTTTTGTGGTTTTGTTGCTTATTGATGTTCGTACAATAAAAAATATAAGCAGAAATAAAATGATAATAATTCCGGCAACTAAAGAAATGATTTTTGACTTTTTTGAAAATTTCATAAGCAATATTTTATCATATCAGTATAGTTTTTGCATTTATGTTTGGATGAAATAAAAAAGTATTATAAAGGTTTTTACGGAATGACAATGTTTTAATGATTAGTTATAATAAAATTATGGATATGAGTATATTAAAACTACAAAATGGTAGTGACATTAGAGGAATTGCTTCAGAAGGTGTTGAAGGCGAAAACATAAATTTAACTGAAGAGATTTGTTTTAAAATAGGAAACGCCTTTGTTAGTTGGCTTTCTACAAAAAAAATAAAAACAGCAAAAGATTTAAGAATAGGTGTTGGTAGAGATTCCAGAATAACTGGTGAATCCCTTAGCAATGCACTGATGTCTGGAATTATTAGTGCAGGAGCAACTGTTGTAAACTGCAATTTGGCAACAACTCCTTCTATGTTTATGTCACTTATTTTTGATGAAACCGAATTCGACGGTTCTGCAATGATAACAGCAAGTCATCTACCTTTTAATAGAAATGGAATCAAGTTTTTTGATTCTGATGGTGGACTTGAACACGAAGACATAAGTAATATTCTGAAAATTGCAAATAACATTCCTGAAGGCTACCACGAAGTTACAGAAAATCATCTTGCTTTATCAAAGATTTTAAAATTTGATTTGTTGGGTTTGTATGCTGCATATTTAAAAGATAAAATTTCTGACAATCTTGATAAGAGTGAAAATCCATTAAAAGGATTGCATATTGTTGTTGATGCTGGTAATGGAGCTGGTGGATTTTTTGTTAATGATATTTTGCAACCTCTTGGAGCAGACACAACTGGAAGTCAATTCTTGAATCCAGACGGAATGTTCCCTAATCACATTCCAAATCCAGAAAACAAAGATGCAATGGAATCAATTAGAAAAGCTGTAATTGAAAATAAAGCTGATTTAGGTATTATTTTTGATACTGACGTTGATAGAATGTCGGCAGTTTTATCTGATGGAAGTGAAATTAATCGTGATTCAATTATTGCAATGATAGCTGCAATTTTGGCTCCTGAATATCCAGGAAGCACAATTATTACAGATTCAGTTACTTCAAATAGACTTACATATTTCTTGGAAAAAGAACTTGGTTTAAAACATCTGTGCTATATGCGTGGATATAAAAACGTAATCAACAAATGCAAAGAGTTGAATTCAAAAGGAATAGTTTCTCCGCTTGCAATGGAAACTTCTGGTCATGGCGCCTTAAAAGATAATTTTTACTTGGATGATGGTGCCTTCCTTGCTGTTAAATTGATAATTGCATTGGCTAATGCGGCAAAAAAAGGCAAGAAGCTTGATAGTTTGATTGAAAAGCTGCCTCCTCTTGTGGAAGAAGGCGAATATCGTTTTAAGATTAATGATGAAAACTTCAAGGATTACGGTAACAATGTTCTTGTAGAATTCAAAAAGAGAGCTGAAAAGTTTGGATACAATATGCCAACTTCTTATGAAGGCATTAGAATTAATTTTGACACAGAAGAAATTCAAGGTTGGATTTTGTTGAGAATGTCTTTGCATGATCCCGTTATGCCGATGAATATAGAAGGCGCCCGCAAAGGTGATTTGGCAAAATTAAAGAAAATCGCTGAAATCCTAACTGACGGCTTTGAGAAACTAGATAGAACAGCTTTGTTGAAATAAAAAGGTATTTATTCTTTAAAATTGACTTTTTGATAGAGTATTGATAATATTTTGATAAAATATTGATACTTAAATATAAAAGGAGGTTTTATGATACAAATCAGACCGGTTTCGGATTTAAGAAATAAGTATTCAGAAATTGAAAGTATTGTCGCAGAAACAAATGAACCTGTATTCTTAACAAAAAATGGTTATGGTTCAATGGTTGTAATGAGTCTTCCTATGTATGAAAGAATGTCGAGTGGAATTGAAGAAAGTTTGGATGCTGCTGACAAAGAAGCTGAAAATACAGATGTACGATATTCTCATGATGAAGTATTTTCAAATTTAAAAAAACAAATAAAAAGTAAAAACAGAGCATGAGTAAACAATATACTTTAAGATATTTACCTATAGCAGTTAGAGATCTAAAGCAAATTGTTGATTATATCCAATACACATTACAAAATCCTATTGCCGCGGAAAATACGTTGAATAGAATTGAGCAAGCTATTTTAGATTGCAAAGAAATGCCTGAATCATTTAAAATTTGGGAGTCGAAGAAAAAAAGAGAACATCCATATTATAGATTAAATATTGGTAATTACACTGTTTGGTATGTTGTTATTGATACTGTTATGGAAGTTCGTCGAATACTTTATTCAAAGCGAAATGAAGAAGCTTTATTACCTTAATATAGACTTACTGTTCTTGGTGGGCGCAGATCCATCGTAAAATTGCCAAAGCGTATTTCAATTGATTATCTGGAAAGATTATATAATGTTTTCTTGTACCAGATGTCAATTGAAGGACTGTATTAGAAATGGACTGAGCTGCTTCTAATGATGAAAGCGGGAACTCATAATTTTCTGTACTTCCATAACATACAACCCTCTGATTTGTTATTACAAAATCACCTTTATTATCTTTTGTCCTTGTTTCTGACGCAAAAAGTATTTTTTCATTTGGATTTTTATTCAATCGTAAATAATGAACGATAGGTAGTTTGGAATCATCTGTTAGTGGCAGAATGTATTTAGTTAAATCTACATAAGGATTCTCGTTTTTTTGCTTTTTCTTTTCCTTCATATTTTGCAAAACGATTAAAAATATCATCAATAAAAAGAATATAAATACGAAGAAGCTTCGTCCTAAATTTCTTGAGCCTTTGTTCTTTTCAATTTGAATATCAATATCATCTGGAATTTCTTCTGGCGATATCTCATTATCTGAAGAAGATTTACTGGATTTTGCTTTATTAACTTTGTTTGTTTTTTTTGAAGAAGAGGTTGTAGAAGATTCTGTATAGCCTTGATTATAATTTAGTGGAAGTGAAAGTCCGGTTGTATTGTAGGAAGGTTCAAGACATAAAAATAGAATAATCAATGCAACATAAAGAGTTGAAAGAATTGAACCCAAAATTATTTTTAACTTTTTATTCCATTTGGATGCAAAACACATAAGAACAACGCCGATTGGAATAAAAATTACTGTGATATAACAAATAATTGTTAAAATTGTAATAAGTTTTTGTTTTTTCGATTCTAGCATGGATTTTATTATATCACAGAAAGATTTGTATGAAGTAAATTCTAATTATTTTGCACCATATTGAGCGTAGTATTCGTCAATTTGTTGTTTGATTTCATCAGTAATAATCGATTTGTCGCCGTTTGTGTACAACTCTTCAACAACATCATTCATTGTAACGATTGCTTTTGCAGGGAATCCATATTTTTCTGTAATCACTTGTAAAGCTGATTTGTCTGAATCCAAAGATTTTTCCATTCTGTTCAAGGAAACAATTTCACCAACAATAGTGATTTTATCTGGTGAAGAACCTTGGGCTTTAACAATTGGATATGTTTCTTCAATTGATTTTCCAGATGTTGTAACGTCTTCTATAATGATTATTTTGTCGCCGTCGGTGATTGGGCTGCCTAAAATGCTGCCTTTATCTGCTCCGTGGTCTTTTTCTTCTTTTCTGTTTGAACAATATCTGATTTCTTTGCCGTATAATTCATGATAAGCGATTGTTGTTGCTACAGCTAACGGAATGCCTTTGTATGCAGGGCCAAAAAGAACATCAAAATCGTCACCAAAATTATTGTGGATTGCTTCTGCATAGAATTTTCCAAGTTTGGCAAGTTGTTCACCTGTAACATAAGCTCCAGCATTCATAAAAAAAGGTGATTTTCTTCCACTTTTTAGTGTAAATGAACCAAATTTTAAGACTTGGCTTTGAATCATAAAATTTATAAAGTCTTTCTTGTATTTATCCATTTTATTTTCCTTATTGATTGTGATTTTTTAGTATTTGATTTTTCTGTCTTCTGGATTTTCTGCTTGTTTGTACAAAATTGCTATATTTCCAATGATTCTAACTAATGTTGCATCGCATTGTTCACAGATTGAAGCTGTTAATTCTGATTTTTCGTCTTTGAATTCGTTGAACTTTATTTTGATTAATTCATGAGCGTCCAATGAGTCACTTACCATTTTTACAACGCCTTCTGTAGCTCCCGCTCCACCAATGATTACAACTGGCGAAATATTGTGTGCTAGTTTTTCAAGAGATTTTCTTTCTTTGCTATTTAATTCTATCATTCTTACATTGTAATCAAAAAAAACATACTAATCTAGTAAAAGTGAAAGATTCAAAACTATTCGCTTAATTCCACGCATCCAAATTCTGTATCTTTGTATAAAAGAAAGTCATTTATCAAATTCTTTGCTTTAAGTGAGATTTCAGAAAGTCTGACTGCTTTTTTTGCAGAATCTAGGTGAACAAGAGGATTGATGTATCGTTGTTTTACGTTCAAAGAAACGCAATAGTGATTTGCAAGAGGTTCCTTTGTGTGTTTGATTTTTGTCATTGTTCTAAAAGTTTTGTACAGTTGGAAAAGAGATTTTTCTTTTGGTGAAAGATTTTTACTTTGGAAGAATGAATCCATTTTTTGAAGAATTGCACTTTCTGATAAAATCATGAAATCATTTTCATGTAGAATGCCTTCTTCAACAGATTTGTTCATTATTTCACCAAGCAATTGCAAAGTCAGTTTGTTTTCATTCAATTGCAGGATGTGTCCGGTCATGCAGAATTTTTCACAATAAAGTTCCGCGCTTTCTTTTGAACAAAAACCCAGTTCATCAATTCCTTTTTCATTTGTAAGAATCTTTATATTCGAATATACGTTTTGAATTTGTTCCAGAGTCCAGCTTCCTTCCAAAGCCATTCCAGACGGAAACATATATTCAAGTCTGTCGGCACTTAGTTGTGGAATTTCGTTATCGGCAATTGGATAAATATGATAGTTTTCAACTTCTTCTGGTGTCAGTCCGTCTTTTTTGAGCAAATCCATCAATTCTTTGTTGTTGCGAATCATTTTGGATGTTGGGGCTTCTGTAATTGTTTGAGTTAGCGCGTCACCTTTTCTAAAGTCGGTTACGTGACTAAAAACAGAAGTTGAGATGTCGTGTAGAAGTCCTGCGATTGTCTGTTTTTTGTCTTTTGTGAAATTCCAAACGATCAAACTGACGCCGATGCTGTGGGCTAGTCTGGAATAATAAAATCTATTTTTGTACAAAGGTGTAAAATCTGTTCCACAAAGCAAGCCAATTCCGTCTAACCTTTGCAGAATCGGCAAGTTTGTATATTTTGGTAAGAACTCAGGATAATCAGGAGATAAAATCTGATGATACTTTTGAATATCATAATTTTCTTTTGGGTGAAGAGATAGAATTGTCTCCCAATCATACTTGTCGTAGAAATTCATTAATTATTTATCCAAGATTTTTACGTCTAATTTGTTAAATGGAATTTCAACTTTTGCATCATCAAGAACTTTTTTTACAGCGCAGAAAATTTCGTTTTTAGCTTGAATAAAATTCTTTGGTTCAAACCAAACTGCAACTGTGATGTCAATTCCGCTGTCATTAAAGCGTTCAAACCAAGCCGCTGGTTCTGGATTCTTTAGAACTGAAGGACATAAAGATGGAGCTGTTAATAAAACGCCAAGAATCTTATCCATCGGAGTGTCGTAACTAACAGAAACAGTGAGTGTCAAACGGCGCTGATTGTGGAATGAATTGTTGATGAGGTTGCTGTTGATAATTGATGAGTTTGGAATTCTGACCATTTGATTGTCATATGTGTGGATTGTTACAGAAAGCAAGTTTACTGAATCAACAACACCGGTGATGTCATTTATTGTAATTGCGTCTCCAATTTTTAGCGAACCTTCTGTTAAAACGAACAGACCGCTGATTAAGTTGCTGACTGATGTTTGAGCGGCAAATCCTAATGCAACTCCGGCAACTCCAGCTGCTCCCAAAAGGGCGTAAAGTTTTACTCCAAAAAGACTTAAAACATACATTACAACGATAATGTAAAAACAATATTTCAACAGTTTTTGAATGACCATTGAACGTTGGGCGTTGTTTTTTACAGATGGAAGCTTCTTTAAACCTTTCATTGAAAACTTATATAAAAATACAAAAATTATTAGAACGATTATTGCGCCAATTAATTTAAAAAGATTTGACCATGTTATGAATGATTGCAACCATAACATAAAAGTGTTTGTTTGTTCTTGGATTGTATTTGTTGCAATCTCTGTAATGTTTTCAAAAGTTTCGTCCATTTTTCACCTAACCTTGTTTTATTATAGATTGATTTTTCTATTTATTCAGTAGAATCGTTTTTTTTGCAAATATCGTTAATTATACAAATGTCACATTTTTGATTTCTTGCAGTGCAAACATATCGTCCGTGAAGTAACAGCCAATGATGTGCGTTTTGTAAATATTCGTTTGGAATTCTTTGAAGAAGACTTTTTTCTACTTGTTCTGGAGTGGAACCTTCTGCAAAACCGATTTTTGGACAGACTCTTAAAAGATGTGTGTCTACAGGCATTGTGTTCTGGTGAAAAATCACATTCAAAACAACATTTGCTGTTTTTCTACCAACTCCGGGCAGTGTCATCAATTCTTCACGAGTGGAAGGAATTTGGCTGTTAAAGTCAGAAATCAGCTTTTTGCTTAATGAGATTATGTGTTCTGCTTTTGTTCTGTACAAACCAATGGATTTTATATAGAGGATGAGTTTTTCTTTTCCAAGTTCCAGCATTTTTTCTGGTGAATCAACA
>CAYFND010000014.1:20638-35865 GCA_964344405.1 uncultured Treponema sp.
GGTTTTGTCGCCTTGTTCACGCTTTTGTCTGTAGCTTGAGCAGAAAGTACAACGGCAACAAGTAAAGTAAATGGATTCTTATATTCCAGTTCTGATGTTGGAGAAGGATTTTCTTTTTGAAATCTTTTAAAAGCTTCGTTTATTTCTTCTGAAGAAAGTAAAATCATAGCAAGCTCACTATAGCAAAAAAAATCCTACAATTAAACATTGTAGAATTTTTTATTTAGTTTATTTTGCTAATTTTTTTAGTTCTTCAGCTTTATCTGTTTTTTCCCAAGGGAATTCCTCGCGACCAAAATGACCGTAAGAAGCAGTTTTTTGGTAGATTGGGCGTTTTAAGTTTAATGTTTTTACAATTCCTGCTGGAGTGCAATCAAAAACTTTTTTTACAGCTTCAATGATTTTTTCTTGAGAAACTTTTTCTGTTCCAAATGTATCAACCATGATAGAAACTGGGAATGGAACACCAATTGCATAAGCCAATTCAACTTCGGCTCTGTCTGAAAGTCCTGCTGCAACAATATTTTTTGCAATATAACGTGCCATGTAAGCCGCAGAACGGTCAACTTTAGATGGGTCTTTTCCACTAAAAGCTCCACCACCATGACGGCCCATTCCACCGTATGTATCAACAATGATTTTTCTTCCTGTCAATCCAGAATCTCCGTCTGTTCCACCTGTAACAAAGCGTCCTGTTGGATTGATGTAATATTTTGTGTCTTTATCAAGAAGTCCAGTTGGTTCAAGCACAGGTTTAATGATTTGGTTGATGATTGTGTCTTTGATTGTGTCATAAGAAACTTCTGGATCGTGCTGGTGTGAAATAACAACAGTATCAATTCTTACTGGTTTGTAGCCGTTGTATTCAATTGTAACTTGAGATTTTGCATCAGGTCTGAGCCAGTTGAATTTTCCACTTTTTCTGAGTTCTGTAGCTTTTAGTAAAAGTTTGTGAGAGAAGATTATAGGTGCAGGCATGAATTCTGGAGTTTCGTTACAAGCAAAACCAAACATCATTCCTTGGTCGCCGGCTCCTTGCAATCCTTCATATTCACCAAGACCTTTTCCAACAACACCTTGGTTGATATCAGCTGATTGTGCGTGAAGTTTGTCTAAAAACTCCATTTTGTTACCGTCTAAACCTACATCTGCAGAAGTGTAACCGATATCGCAAGCAACTTTTCTTGCAATTCCTTCAACATCTTTTTTGAATTTGTTCAAATCTACATTTTTATCTTGAAAACCGATTTCTCCACCGACTAAAAGAAAGTTAGTTGTAGCAAAAGTTTCACAAGCCACGTGTGCGTTAGGGTCTAGTTCAAGACAATGATCCAATACTGCGTCAGATACCTGGTCGCAAAGTTTATCAGGATGACCTTCGCCAACTGATTCTGATGTAAATAAATAGTTATTTTTGTTAGATAAGATAGTTTCCATTTTGGAACTCCTATTTAGCATGATTTATCACTTCGTACGAAATGACTCCCGTCCTGCAATTTGGATAACTCGACGGAATGAGATGGTATAAAAAACCATTATATGTATGTATTAGAAATATAGTGATTTTGATTAGTATTGTAAAGTTATTTTTTTTGAGATATAATGCGCCCATTCGGTGTGTATGATTGTAGGTTTTAATGAACTTACAGGAGGTGTTTTATGTCTTTAAAGAAAACTTTTTCAAAAGAAAAGAATAAATGTATAGTAACTTTTACTGTTTCTGCTGAAGCCGCTCATGGAGCAAAAAAAGTGAATATTGCAGGTGATTTTAATAGTTGGAGTAGTACTGATACTCCTTTAAAAGCTGATAAAAATGGAAATTTTTCAATTAAACTTGAACTTGATTTAGATAAGGAATATCAATTCCGTTATTTACTTGATGGAACAATGTGGGAAAATGACTGGAAGGCAGATAAATATATTCCAGCTCCATATTCAAATGCAGACAATTCTGTTGTTGTAACAAGAAAAAATATATAAACAAATAAAAAAAACGAGTTATTTTAATAACTCGTTTTTTTTATTTAACTTACTTTGTATAATTTCGTTTGATTTTTTGAGAAGTTGTCATTTCCAAAGGTTTATCAAGTATTTTGATTCTTGAAATTTGAGAATATGACTGGAACGATTTATTCACCTTGTTTACGATTCCTTGAATTTCATCAAGAACTTCATCGTTTGTAAAGTTGTTTCTTTCAATTCCCAAACGTTTATATAATTCATCACTTGGATAAATTAAGGCTTCAATTGCTTCTGATTTTGTTTCTGGGTCTTCAATATAGCTTTGAACAACTATCTGTTGGATTGAATCAAAATAAAGCTGGAAAGCGTCTTCAATTTCTTCTGGATAAACGTTTTTTCCACCGCTTGTAACTATAACGTTCTTGGCTCTTCCACAAAGCATTAAGTATCTGTCTTTATCCATCCAACCCAAATCACCAGTCTTTAAGAATCCGTCATCTGTGAACATTGCTTTTGTTTCTTCCGGCATGTTGTAATAACCTTGCATTACCATTGGACCTTTTATTGCAATTTCACCAATTCCAAAACCAGTTTTAGATAGAAGTGGAGTTTTATTAATAATCTTGATTTCTTCATATGGATAAAAGTCTTTTCCAACACTCTGAATTTTAAATTTTTCTA
This sequence comes from uncultured Treponema sp., assembly GCA_964344405.1. Lineage (GTDB taxonomy): Bacteria > Spirochaetota > Spirochaetia > Treponematales > Treponemataceae > Treponema_D. Next base: position 23,282 of record CAYFND010000014.1, read on the forward strand.
CAGGATTAAGAGCAATAATTGGAGAAGTTTCTGTAAGTCCGTAACCTTGGATAAAATCAATTCCCATCGCGTTGTATTGTTTGAAAACACTTGTAGCTAAAGGACCTCCACCACAAATGGCAACACGTAATGTGTAAATGTTGGCTTGCTGTAGAACCTGTTTAAAAAGTGTTTTACCAATATTTTTTCCAGTAATGTTTTTTATCAAGAAAGAAATGTTGCTTAATAAATTTAGAATAAATGTAATAAACGGACCTTTTGATTTAATTCCCTTGTTGATTCCCGACAGAAGTTTGTTGTAAAGAAGTGGAACTCCCAGCATGATTGTGATTTTTCCTTCTTTTAATTCCTTCATCAATCTAGAAACAGCCATACTCTTGCCAAAAACAATGGAAGCTCCTGTTTCAAAAGGATTGATAAAGGCTGCCTGCATTGTGTATGCGTGGTGAATTGGAAGAAGGGCGTAGAAAACGTCTGTTGGATAATGGTTAAAATTTTGTTGTGCGATATAACCGTCACTAATCAAGTTTTTGTGTGAAAGCATTACGCCTTTTGCGTTTCCTGTAGTTCCAGATGTGAAAAGAATTGCCGCTGTGTCATTTTCTTGAACAGATGAAACAAATTTCTCTTTATTTTTAGCTTCCAGATTAAAAACATAATCTTTACTTTCTGTTTGATTTAATGACATTGTCCGTATGTGTTTAAAGTTTTTCTCAAAAATTTGATTTTTTTCATCATCACAGAAAATGAATTTTGGTTCTGATTTTTTTACCAAATTGATTACTTCGTTCTCATGTAATCCGTTATCAAGTGGAATAATGATTCCGTTTGCATAAAGAACAGCTAGGTAAACTGTTGCCCATTCTGGAGAATTTTTGCCGGTAACAATTACGTGTTCACCTTTTTCGAGTCCATTTTCAAATAACCATTTGGCGATTGTTTGAACTTTGTTAAAAACATCAGTGTATGTTAATACTCGTTTTTCACCAGACTGACTATCAAAATCTACAAAGAAAGGGCGTTCTGGAAATCTCTTTGACTGTATATTCAATAATTCTGGAAATGTAGGCCAATCTCCATTAAAATCTTTGCCTCTAAACTCTTTCAAATAATCCCATGGAAGTGATTTGTTTTGTGTCATATTGAATAAATACCTCAATTCTTATTTTAACATGGATTTATAATTAAAGAGTGATAAAAAGTAAAAAATAATTTATACTGAAAAGAAAATGAAACGAAATATATTTAAGATTAGTTTACCTTCAAAAGTTGCCGCTTTGTTAGTTGTCATGTTTTCTATTTCTTGCTTAAAACTTTGTGCGGAAACTATGACAACAGCTCAAGCTCAAGTACATAGAGAGAATTTTATAAGTGAAGCAAAAAAACATGTTGGCAGTCCTTATGTTTATGGCGCTGTTGGTCCGGATTCGTTTGATTGTTCAGGATTGATTTATTATTGTGCAAGAGAAGCTACAAAGATTCAACTTCCAAGGACAGCAAAAGCAATTTACAGTTATGTACGGATAATTCCAGAAAAAGACAGGGAAGTTGGTGATTTGTTGTTTTTCAAGACAAATTCAACGGCAAGTGTTACACATGTTGGAATCTATATTGGAAATTATCAGTTTATTTCTGCAATTAGTGACGGGGCTAATACTGGTGTTATAGTTTCTTCCCTTAATCAAGACTATTGGAAGGGAAAATACGTTGCAACAGGTCAGTTTATTCAATCTGGAAAAGCAAAAGGTGAAGTGAAAGACGAAACTCTGGTTTCTACAGAAGAGAATGAAGTTGTAAAAGCTGAGTCTTCAACGGAAAAAGGCGCTGTTGATTCTAAAAGTTCCACTTTTGTTGATAATGTTATTCTTGATGCAACTCCGGTTTTTGGTTGGTCTCTTTTTACTCAAAATGGTTTTATGTTTCAGGCAAAATCAGCTGAACTTCAATCAAATGCAAGATATGCAAAATTTCCACTTCAGCCGGGAATTGGTTTTTCACTCCGCTATAATTTTGTTCAACAGATTTTTCAAATTCCGCTTTATTTAAGTTTGACTGTGAATGATTATGTTCGCTTGTATATCGGTCCGGTTTTTTCATTTGGGGAAACTTCAATTAAGGAAACGTTCAAAAAAATCGTTCCGTCGGTTCTGCCGGGAATTATCGGGATTTCTTTTTCAACACCAAGTGTAAATTTTGGAAAATTTAAATTTCAACTTTTGCAAGATATCAACTATACGATTTTTAATAATGTTGATGGAGCGGCTCTTTCATTTAATGAATCAATTGCAACTGGATTGACTTTTTTTACAGGTGTGAGGGTAACTTTCCCGTTATCTGTCTTTTTTAATTAAATATGAAGAAATTTGTTTTATTACTTTCAATTCTGAGTCTCTTTTTTATTAGTTGTGAGTCAGAAATCACTTTGGAACAAAAGAAAGATGGTTCTGTAAAAGTGGACTTCTCTGAAACAGCGGGAGATGCAATTGCAGATTTATTAAAGCTTGCATTGGGTTCCGAAACTGTTGTTTTTGATGTTAATGAAATAATCTTGGGTTTGAATGAAAACAAATTTTCTGAAACAAAAGCTCATTCTGTATTTGGCACTGATTTGGTTATTGAAACGAACGTTGTTGATAAGTCAAACTTTCTTTTTTCAAGCGGAATCTTAAAGTCAAATGGAAAAAATTTGTCTGTAAGTATTTCTGAAAAGAATTTAATTCAATTTTATAACGAGTCCGACGATTTAATAAAAGCTTTTCTTGATTTGTTTTTTGCTCCAGTTTTTTACGGTGAAAAGATGACTCAAGATGAATACTTGGAAGGTGTTTCGGCAGTTTATGGCGAAGCTTTTGCTAACGAGTTGAAAAAAAGTTCAATATTAATAAAAACAATTGGTTTAGACGGAAATAAAAAGGAACAAAGGATTCCTCTTGTAGAATTTCTTACACTCGATAAAGAAATTACATTTTGATGTTAATACATTTTTAATAGAGATTTGTTATATTAAATAGTTTTTTCATATGTAAAAATCACACTCATGAATAAAGAGAAAACAATTTTAGTAAATCAAATAGGATTTAAACCTTCATCACCAAAGAGTGCTTTTATTAAAGAATCAATTGTAAAAAGCGATTTGACCTTTTGCCTGATTAATTCAGATGAGCAGGTTGTTTATAAAGGAACTTTGCAAAATCCAAAAGAAGACAGACTTGTTGGTGAAAAAATTTATGAAGCTGAATTTTCTGAATTCACAGAACCTGGAATTTACAAGGTTTTGTATGGAGAAGAAAAAAGTTATTCCTTTAAAATTGATGAAAATTGTTACGATGATTTGCTTTTCTCTGTTTATAATTTCTTTAGGATTTCACGCTGTGGTGAAGAAATTCCTTCTGGTGATTTTGCCAGACCAGCCTGCCATACTTCCAAGGCGTTGATTTTTGGAACTAAAGATTACAAAGATGTAAAAGGCGGTTGGCACGATGCTGGCGATTATGGCCGATATGTTGTTAATTCTGCAAAAGCCTTGATGGATATGCTCGTTTCTTACAATGAATATAAAGAGAAATTTACAAGATTCGATCTTTTGTCAGAAATTCGGTTTGAGCTTGAATGGATGCTTCAAATGCAACGCGATGATGGGGCTGTTTTTCATAAAATCTCTTGTTTTCATTTTTGTGGTTTTATCAATCCTCAAGATGAAAAAGATGAAATCGTTTTATCACCAATTTCCACTACTGCAACTGCCGATTTTGCGGGTACTTTAGCATATGCAAGCTTATTCTTTAAGGAAAAAGATGAAAAGTTTGCAGAAGAATTATTGAGCGCAAGTTTGAAAGCTCAAAACTATTTGGACGCTCACGGTGATGAAATCTACAAAAATCCACCAGAAATTACAACTGGCGAATATGGAGATAGTAATCCAACTGATGAAAGATATTTTGCTTTGTGTGCACTTTTTGTAGTTACAAAAAAAGCTGAATATCTAGAAAGGGCAAAAGAACTCAAAAAGCAAAATATTGAAGATTTTATTAGCTGGGGTTCGTTTGGTGGTTATGGAACTGAATTGCTCTTAAAAAATAAAGACTTGATTGATGATAAAAAATTTGTTGCAACTTTGGAAAAAGGAATCATCAAACTGGCAGACGAAATTGTTTCAATTGCAAATAATTCACCAGTGGCTTATTCGGTGAAAAGAGTTTACTGGGGTTGTAACGGCACTGTTTGTGATAACGCCCACATTCTCTTTATAGCTTATTCATTTGAAAAAAATACAGAATATTTGGAGATTGCACAAAAACAGCTAAATTATTTGCTTGGAGCAAATCCTCTTTCTATTTGTTATGTTACGGGAAACGGCGAATATTGTTCAGAACACACACATCACCGGCCTTCTGTTGCAACTGGAAAAGAAATGCCTGGAATGCTTTCTGGCGGACCTTCTGAATTCTTGATTGACGATATTATGAAGAAGACTTTTAGTGAAAACGTTGTGCCTCCACTAAAAAGGTTCTTGGACGACGAACGGAGCTACAGCACAAATGAAATTGCTATCAATTGGAATTCTGGAATAGGTTACCTTATAACAGAAGTTGCATACTGGTTGTAGTTTTAATTTTATAAGTGGGAAAAAACTTTACCAAGAGAATCAATAATCACAAGTGTTGCATATTTGTTTTGCGGTGTTGGTGTTTTGTTTATTAGGATGAGGTTTTTTCCAGAGAAGTAATCAATCAATCCGGCGGCTGGATAAACTGTTAGAGATGTGCCTCCAACAATCAATGTGTCAGCTTTTTCTATTGCGGTTATGGCGTTTTCCATGATTGTTTGATTCAGCGGTTCTTCGTACAAGACTACATCAGGTTTGATTAAGCCTCCGCATTTATCACAAATAGGTATTTTTTCTGGTGAGTTTTTGCTTTGAATGATTTTGTTTCATCGTAGAAAGTGCCGCATTTTGTGCAGTAATTTCTGAGAGTGCTGCCGTGAAGTTCATAAACTGTTTTGCTTCCAGCTTTTTGGTGAAGTCCGTCTATATTTTGTGTGATTACAGCTTTTAAAATCCCTTTGTTTTCCAATTCGGCTAATTTGTAATGAGTGATGTTTGGTTGAATGTCTTTTAGTAAAAGTTTTTCTGTATAAAATCTGTAAAACTCTTTGGTGTTATTGTAGAAAAAGGAATTGCTGATGATTTGTTCTGGAGGATAATCCCATTTTTGAGAATATAAACCGTAAAAACTACTAAAATGTGGGATTCCTGATTCTGTTGAAACTCCGGCTCCTCCAAAGAAAACTAAGTTTTTGCTGTTGTTCACAATTTCTACAAAAGAGTTAATCTGTTCATTTATATCTGAAATCATTCTGAATACATCCTTTTGGGTATTATAATCCGTAAAAGTTATTATATCAGCATTTATTTTGCTACTATATAATGAGAGTAATCTTATTTGAAATTTGTGCCGAAAAGATATATGGGAAGTTTTATTTATCAAAGATGGAGATGATTTCAAAATGAAAAGTAAAAAAAGTGTTTTATGTTTGTTAGTTTTTACTTTTATTTTCAGTTCAGTTTTTTCTCACGGAAATAAGGATATTGAAGAGAAAGAAGTAGAAAACAAAACAGTTGGCAAGAATCATTTTCTCTTGATGGTAAAAAAGCCGGAAAATATAACATTATGATTTCTGCCAAAGATAAAGGTGGAAATACTTATATAGAGGGTCCTTATAATATTTATATAGATCCATTGTCAGATTTACCTGTTTGTGGAATTACAAATCCTAGTCCGAATATGAGGATTGTTGGAAACTTGAACATAGTTGGAACTTGTGTTGATGATGATTCCGTTTCTTATGTTGAATTGGTTTTTGATGGAAATACTGAAAATCCGGTGCGGGCTTCTGGAAAAGAATTCTGGTCTTATTATTTGGATACAAACAAACTTTCTGAAGGTTTGCACACAATTCAAGTTACTGGATATGATATTAACGGACTGGCCAGCAAACCAACAATTGTAAACTGGCACTTGGATAGAAATAAGCCTTTAACTCAAATAACTGATAAAGAAATGGGTGTTCTTGTTTCTGGAAATGTAACTTTTCAAGGAACTGTTGAAGATGGAAACACAATAAAAGAGCTTTCTTATTCAATTGATAACGGTCAAAATTTTAAACAGATTAAAGTTTCAAAAAACAAACCTCTAGTAGATTTTAAACTTTCTGTTGATACAAAGAAATTCCCAGACGGACCGGCTGTAATTTGGTTTAAATCTATTGATAATTCTGGTTCAGAAGGTTTATATGCCTTCTTGTACTTTATTGATAACACTCCTCCAGATGTTCAAATAATTTATCCTGCAGAAACTGATGTTCTTAATGGAAAATTCTCTGTTGCGGGATTTGCGAAAGACACAATGGGAATTATTGATTTGAATTGGACTTTTGGAAAGGAAACTGGAACTATAGAATTGATTCCTGGTAATCCGTATTGGAGTGTAAACCTTGATACAATTGGTCAAAATATAAAATCCGAAAAATTCACAATCAGAGCAACAGATAGAACTTTGAATGTTGTTGAAGTTTCAAAAAATATAGTTATAAATCAAGAAAATGATAAACCTGTAGTTACAATCAGCGATCCAATAATCAATAAGCAATTTGGAAGCGGTGACGACATTTTTGTTAGGGGAATTGCTGTTGATGATGACGGCGTTGCTTCTGTATCGATGCAGCTTGATTCAAATGAAGCAATTGTTCAAGAAACCAAAGGTGTTTTTTATTACAATTTCTGCAAAAGTGATGATTTGAGCGCTGGTAACCACAAAATAACTGTTACAGCAACAGATAAATTTGGTGTTGTGGGAAATCCTGTTACTGTTAATTTTTCTTCAAAAGGAAAGGCTCCAGAATTCTTGGAAGGAACAGTAAATAATTCAAAAGAAAAACTTACATATTTCCACGGAATGGAGATTCATCCAGAAAGTGCTTCAACAATAAAGTTTAGCGTTACTTCACAAGTGGGACTTGTTGGTGTTCAAAGTGAATTGGCTTGGGGTAAAGATTCTGTTTCCAAGAAAGAAGTTGCACTCAATAATTCATCATCATATGAGTTTTCTTTCCCAATAACAGCTTTATCTGGAAAAGGATTTACAAAATTAACATTAAAGGCAACTGATAGTATTGGAAGGACAACAGAATATAAAACAATTTTTTATGTGACAAATACTTCTGTAGTAAAATCTGATGATGCGGTTGTTGTTTTTGATGACAGCCGGGTTGCGGAAGATGGTACTGTAGTTTGCAGCAAGGAATTCCCTGTCAGCGGTTATGTTCTGGGTGCAACTCCTGTTTCTGTTGAACTGGTGCCGGCTACTAATTTTGCAAAAGCGACTCTTGTTAAAAATCAAATTAAAATTGAAAGTTTGAACGCGGTTGGAAGTTCAGAAAAAATTACAGTTCGTGTTAGAACAGATAAAGGAAGGACTATTGATTCAAAACCTTTAATCTTTAAATCTGACACAACTTTCCCAAAAATCACTATTACAAACGATTCTCCAGATTTGTTGATTGATGGAAAAACTGGAAAAGTAACAATAGAAGGAAACGTTAGTTCAGAAACTGGTGTTGGAAATTTTGGATATAGAATTTTGGGTGTTCAAGCAGAAATTAAGAATTCTGTGATAAATGCTGTTCGTCCGTTTGCAATTCCAGAAGAGCTCACAAATGTTGAACGTACAAGAAGAGGAAACTTTTCTTTTGATATTGACACTTCAACTTTGGAAAGTGGAATCTACATTGTAGAATTTGTTGCAGAAAGTTCAGGTGGAAATAAAACAGTAAAAGCTGTGGCAATTTCAACAATTCCAGAAATTCAACCGATTGAAGAAAAAATGCCTGTTGCAAAAGCTCCTGTTGTTTCTTGGATTGATGGATACGATGTTTATGCAGTCGCAGCATACCAAGGATTGCTTGAGAAGAATTTTGCAGAATTTTCTAGAAATGAAATGGCGGAAGGTTCAAATCCTTTGGAATTTTCAGTTATGGCTCCAGAGGCAAAGGGGCCTGTTGTTGGAAGATACAATGCTTCAAAAAAATACACACTAGATGCTAACTTTGCGTTGGTGAATGAAAATGAATATTTAAGCGGTATTTCTGTAAATGCCGATAACGTGAACCAAGGAAAAGTATTGATTTACATTGATTCCTTGGCGGCTGTAAATTCTGTAAGTTATGAAATCACTGGTGAAGAGACTTTTGGTGGTTCAAACCAAAGAGGAAGTGCCAAACTTACAAAACCTCTGGAAGGTGAAAAACGGTGGATTGCAGAAATTCCTTTAGCAAACCTGCCTTCAAGAATTAATAAGATTATTGCCACTGTAAAAGCGGGAAATCAAGAAAAAATAATACAAGGTTCGGTTTCTGTAGTTAGAATTAATGATGAGACGACAATTGACGATGAACAGAAGATTTATTACGAACCTGCTGAAAATACATTCTACGATGAAACCGCTGGAAACTATGTTTTAAGTAATGGTTCAAAGTTCTTTTATTATGCAAATGTGCCTGCTCCAGTAAGGGTGGAATTAGTTTCTGCACAACCTGGTTTAAAGATTTCTACAGAAGGCAGGCTTGTCACTTTGTCTGCAGAACGCGATGGAAGTTATAGAAATGTCAGAATTAGGGTGACAGATGCTCAAGGTAATTCTTATGAATCAAGAACGTTTAATTTTATTGCAGACTCAAATATTCCAGAACTTAAAATTGTAACTCCAGAATTGTTCAGATGGGTAAAAAACAATCTTCATATTTCTGGAACTGTAGCAGATGTTATGGGCGTAAGAAGAGTTGAGTATTCTCTTGATAATGGTGAAAACTGGGAGGCAATAGCAATTCCTTCTTCAAGGGCTACTAGTGCAAGTGCCACATTCAGCAAGGATATAGATATTTCTTCTTATCCAGATGGATTAATCAAGTTGAATGTTCGTTCTTATGATAGTGCTGAACACGTCAGCGAGGTGATGGTCGCTTGTTACAAAGATACAACTCCACCAGAAGCAAGGCTGATTGAGCCTCTTGATGAGGATATTGTAAACGGTGAAAACCTTGTTGTGTTCAAAGTTTCTGATAATGCAGATTTTGAAAAAGCAGAATATGTTTCTCCTCCAACAAGAAAAGCTGGCGGCGTTCATACAGGAATGGAAATCAATCATCTTTCTACGATTTTGGTTGGAACAGAAGAAAGACCGATTAACGATGCAATGTCTTTTGAATTTTCAGATGGGGCTGGAAACAAAACCATTATGGAAGCATGGCAGTTCACAGTTGATAATCAGTCAGATTTGCCAAAAGCAGAAATCCATGTTCCAGAAGAAAATCAAGTAGTAACAAGGGACTTTACAGTTTCTGGCGTTGTTTATGATGATGACGGCGAATGTGAAGTTTGGTACAGAATTGATAGAAGCGAATATAAAAAAATAGAAAAGAAAGGAACAAATTTTGCAATTGATATTCCAATTTCTTCTATGACTGATAACGAGCATTCAATCACTGTTTACGCTGTTGATATCAACGGTGTAAAAGGAAATGAAGTTTCTAGAAAGTTTAGAGTCTCACTGGAAGAACCAAAAGGAAACGTTTTAGTTCCAACAATTGATACATCCGTTCACCAATTAATTACAATCAGTGGCGACGCAAGCGACAAGAACGGAATTGAGAAAGTTCAAATCTCTCTAGATAACGGTAACAGCTATAATGACGCTATTGGTAAAGAAAGATGGTCTTATACTGTTGATACACGCGCTATTCCAGGTGGAACTCAAGTTGTTTTCTTAAAAATAACTGATAATTACGGAATCCAAGGTTTGTATTCAAGTTTGATCAACATTGATAACGAAGCTCCAAATATGCAGCTTGAACTTCCATTGGACGATTCTTCTACAACTGGAATGCTGTTCTTCTCTGGTTACGCATTTGATAATGTTGGAATTACAGATTTGTATGTTTCTATTAGAAATCTAGAGAAATCTGGACAAGTTGAAAAACGAAATATAAAGATTGATAGAATTATTGGTCAAAGTGTTGATATTACGAATTTGCCAAATGGTTTTTATAATATTGAGTTGACTGGACGTGATAAGGCTGGAAACTCAACTAACGTAAGTAGAAACATTCATTTGGAAAAAAATAAGGCAAAAGCAGTTGTAGACATCCTTTATCCTCTAAATGGTGAAACTAAAAAAGGAATCTTTAATATTTATGGAAGCGCTGAATCAGAATTCCAAATTGATAATCTAAAATTATATGTTGATGATAAATTTGTAGCAGAAACTCAATTGACAAGCACTGGTTATTACAAATTTGACCTTTCTCCAGAAAATCTATCTGAAGGTTTGCACAAATATAGAGTTGATTCAATTTTGAACAATGGAACAACAGTTTCTTCAAGAGAGCAAACTGTCACTTATTCACCTGCGGGGCCTTGGATTACAATAGAAAACTTTACTTATGGTGATTTTGCAACGAACCGTCCTTATTTACGCGGACAAGCTGGATATTCAATAAGTGAAGATGAACTTTTGTATTCACGGACAAAGGAAGCGACAAAAGAAGAAAAAGCCGCAACAGCTGCAAAGAAAGTAACTAAAGTTGAAATCAGTTTTGATAACGGAAAAACCTTTACTCAGATTTCTAAAAATGAAAAATGGAATTACAGAATTGAAAATCAAGATATTGCTGAAGGTTTCCACTTCTTATTATTACGTGCTACAATGAAAAACGGCGAGACGGCAATAACAAGGACGATTATTCAAATTGATAATACAAATCCTACAGTTAGATTGATTTCTCCTTCTAATGGTGGGCGTTATAATCAGATTCTTGATGTTTCCGGACTTTCAAATGATGATGTTGAGCTTGAAAGCGTGAATGTATCTTTAAGAAAAGGTGACAAAGCCTCTTACGAGATTCCTTCATTTATTCAAGGTTTGTATTTGGACTTCCATTTCTGGGGTGCAACTTTATTTGATATAGGCGCTGGATTCACGGCATTCAATGATGTTGTAAAAGTTCAGATTCAATGGGGTCAGTACACACAATCTCAGAGAGATGCAGTTTCTAGTATGTTGGGTCAGACTACAACAACGTTGCGTTATGGCGGTACTAGTATTTTTGGTATAAAGATTCTTGCCAACGTTGCAGATATTCCATTCAGCTTCTTCTTTGGTCACGATTGGGAATGGCTTTCTGCAAGTATTGCAGTCGGTGCAAATTTCTCGCTATTTAATGAAACAAGTAGTGGTTCTTCGCAAGTCCTTTCTGCATTAGTTGCTCAATTGGAATTCCCAAAAGTAAAGATAGCCAACATGAAAGTGTTTAGTAGGTTTTCTTTCTATACAGAAGGTACTATTTGGTTTATACCAACTGATACAGATGTAACTTCATCATTAGTTGAAGTAAAGAGTGTAGTTCCACAAGTTTCAATTGGAATACGTATTAATATTTTCTAGAGGATTTATGATTGATATAAAAAATAAAATTAAGATATTTTTCTCTATTTTTATATTTTTAATGGCAATACCTTTATTTTCTGTAGAACCTTATATCAGTGATATTTACTCAGAAATAGATACAGCTTTCATTAATAATGATAAAAATAAATTGAATAATGTTTTATCTGATTACAACGACGATAGAAATTATTATTTGATGGAAAACTACACTCTTAAAAAAATCAGAAGATTGATTATTGATAATAATTACGATTTTGCGATGGATACAATTCTTGTTGTAATTGAAAACAATATTGATAATGAAAGTGCTGTAGAAATGTATTCAACAATTTCTGATGCTTATGAACTTCAAAAAAAATATGAAGAAAATCAAGCTATGCTCAAAAGACGTGAAGAAGAAAGACTTGCGGCTTCCAAAGAGGCGGAACGTCCTACTGTAGAAAGAGAGTATGAAAAAATATCAACAGAAAGTGGAAAAACAGTTTATACAACTAGATATGATAAAAAAGAATTAAGTTATAGTTGGAATGGTGCGCTTGGGTTAATTGACTTGGGCTATATTTCAAGTGCTGACGGAGGAAATTCAATATTAAATTATGGTATTTCCTTAGATTTTGATTATGCTTATGATTTAGATTTAGTTTCTTTGGGTGTTGATGTTAATGCAGCTATTAAATTCTTGGAGATTATGGATACAGGTTCCAATTTATCAATTTTAGCTGATTTGGAAGTGGTTCCAAAATTATCATTCAATAAGTTTACAAAGTATTTATTTGTAAGAGCTGGTGTTGCAGGATTTATTCCTGGAAAAACAGATGAAATTTCTTCATTACCAGATTCTTTATATAAGAATTATATGATTTTAAAACAATTAGCTGGTGATAATGCAATTCAAGGGACTTTTATAACTCCTGTGATTGGTCTTCAGCTTGCAAATATTTCTTTGGGGAAAATGAATTTTGACCTTGGAATAGATTATTATCCGGGGCATTTATATACTAGCAATTTGATTTTTGCAGGCGGTGCAGAAGCCAAATGAACAATTCAATTTTCAAAATGAGATGAACTTCGTTTATTTGGTAA
>CAYFND010000015.1:0-3472 GCA_964344405.1 uncultured Treponema sp.
CTGTTTGAATTATTTGCTCGTTATTTTGTGTTGCAGAAAATAGCTTTCGTGTTTTTTTGTCTTTTTTGTTTATATATTCAAAGGGATCGTTCGCGGTGTATACAGGTGTTGGTTCAAAAATGCGCCAATTTCCATCAATAAAAACTTCTGGCCATGCGTGGGCCTGCATCCCGGTTATTCTGCCTTGTCCATATTTGTCTAAAGAAACGCGGAATCCTTCTGTCATCCGGCATGGAATGTTCTGTGCCTTCATAAGCAGGGCGAATGAACTTGCGAACCATGTACAAAATCCTGTTTTTGATTCAAATACAAAATATTCAATTTCATTTTGACCAATTGGTGCGGGCGGACTTTCTAGTGAATATGTGAATCCGTCTTGAAAATACGCAAGGGCGTTTTTTATGTAAAGACGTTCTGTTGTAAGTTCCGCACTTTCTGTTGAATTGGTGGCATTTTCTGCTTGGGCTTCAACTTTTGCTTTGGCAAATAGTTCATTAGAAAGTTCGCTAATTTTTGGAGGAATCTCTGAAGCTTCAAAAGATGGTTCGTCTAGAATAGGGTTTTCTTGATTTTTATCAATAAAAAGTGTGATTTGAGTTCCATGCTTTAATCCTGGTTGAAGTTCCAATGTATTTTCTGAATTGGCTATAATCCTGTTGTTTGCATATTCTGGTGGAAGATTGACCGCCACGGTGTTTGGTGTGCAGGGAACTACGGAATAAAAATCTTCTGTAAGGCGCAATTGAACTTTTTGTAAATCGGTGGAAAGTTCTGTTGTTTTGTCAGCATCAAAAATTAAATCAAGAGAAATTGTGTCTGAATCAAAAAAATCACGATTCCAAGTTGTGCCATACCAAGACGAAAATCTGTCTGTTACAAAATAAAGTACTTGATTTGGCTCACCTTGAACTGCAAAAATGGAGCGGTTTGAAAGAGAGACTTTATTCTGTGGTTTTGAAACGTTTACAGAAAATCCGTAACCTGGAATATGAACCATCAGTGGAAAATCTGGAGTGATTGATTCCATGATTTTTGTTGAATCGAATGAAATTTCTGATACGGCGTTAAATCCTTTTTCTGTTCCTGCAAAAGAAAAAATCAAAGTTAGAACAGAAGCACAAAGTGAAGGAAAAATGAATGATTGCCATCTTTTTTTGTATAAAAGTGGAAAAAGCAGCAGGACAACCGCAATGACTAAGAAAACTTGATTTCCGGTAATTATTCCAATTCCCAAAGTATTGATTGCAAGAAAAACAAAAACTCCGGTTATATATTTTTTGTCTGCTATAAAAACGACTGAAACCAATAATAAAAAAGCGTAGAGTTCTGTTGCAAAAAAAGAGAAAAATCCGAACGGTTCACCTTTTCTAGCGTAATCCAGCCAAGCTTCGGCAAGTGAGCGTTGTGTAGCTCCAAGTTGTAAAAGAAGGAGAAGTCCGCCTCCAACAAGAAGAAAGAAAGTTATCAGTTTGATAAAAAAACGAACAAGTCTATTCCGGCTTTCTGTTCTGAATGAAGCAAAAAGCATAATGGAAGAAATCGTTGTCCATGATAGGAGCGTTTTTGAAAATCCTTCGGCTTTAAACACTTTCAAAAAAAGATAAGTCAATCCTGTGCAAATAAGCGTTGTAAGAGTGCATTCTAATAGAAGAAAGATGTGTTTTTTAAGATTTAAATGCATCTGACACCTCTTTAATTCCGTTTTTTATATTTGCAACATGAAACAAACTGTGGCTTCCGGCTGCTGTTCTCTGTTCTCTAACTAATTCAGCACGTTCTTTTTCTGATTCAAATCTGGAACATGGCGGACACAAGAACAGATGAGGTTCATTGCCTGAGTGAAGGGCGTGTTCATATTCATTGTATAAATCTGCAAGAGTTCGGGTAGAAAACAAGATTGCATTTGAATCGCCGGAAAATGCCGCCGTTGGAAAAGCTGAATCTGCAAAGAAAATACTGGTTGAACGTTCGTAAAGCTTCCAGAATGTGTCTATGGAATCAACAACTTGTCCTGTTAATTCTGAACCTGTGATGAAAGTAACTGGAATTTCACGGATTGCAAGATATTGCATAACAGAAAAAGCTGCGCTTATGGCCAAATCTTCAGCACCAAGTTTTTCTTCTTCGGTGATTGAAGGTTTTGATTTTATTGTGTCACAAGGGAACAAGTCCAAAACGATTGTTAATCCGCGTGAACGAGCCTGTCCGTTGATGATTGCTGTTGGAATTCCTGTTGCGGCCCATTTTTTCCAAGAGATGCGGGCTCCAGGAATTTCTTCACGTAAAGGTGTTGTGTATTCAAAAATGGAACTATCCGAAGAGCCTTTTCCACTACCGGGAATTGTTGTTCCGGAAGAAATTGCGTATTTTTCTATTGAGGCGTTAAGCTCGCACAATTCTGGATAAACGTAAAATGTTTGCGGCAAAATTGTGATTTTTGTTTCTATTATGTGAAGAGGTGTTGAAAGTTTGATTGCTGTGATTCCTGCAACGTATGTACCTCTGTAAGGGCAGCTAATCTCTGTTTCATATGATTCAGTTTTCTTTGTTCCGGGAATCAGTCCGATTGGTAGTGCCAAGCTGATTTCTTTTCCTGGCATTGTAAAAAGGCAGGCGCCTCCAGTCAATGGAAAAACTCCATCGTTTGAAAGCCTGATGCTGTAGCGGATGGTTTCACCTTTGCGTGGATGACTTGTAGAAAAATCTTGGTGCCATGCGTAATAATGCCAACTTAGAATAAGGAAAACAATTGCAACAACGGCGTACAATGGCAGAAAGCAAGAGATCCAAAACGAAAAGAATCCTGCAAGTCCTCCAAAAGAGGCTGCAATTATCATTACGACAATGTAAATTGCTAAAGAAACCCAACGTACTTTTATTTGCATGGACTATAATCCTGAAGGAATTGGAACGTTGGCGCACACTTCTTGAACAGCTTGTTTTGCGTCGATATGGTCAAGTTGTGCCGATGAAGAAAGCACGATTCTGTGTTGTAAGACGGCTGTGCAAACTTTTTTAACATCTTCTGGAATGACAAAATCTCTACTTTCAAATGCCGCCTGAGCTTTGGATGCTTTTTGAAGAAAAACTGAGGCTCTTGGACTTGCGCCCAATCTGATGTGGGAATTCACACGGGTTCCCCTGACTATATCCACAATATATTTTTGAACTATCGGGCTGATTTTTATTGCATCAACAGATTCTCTAAGTTCTGAAATGATGTTGTCGCCGCCAACAGCTCTTATTTTTTCTGATTGGACTGTATTTAATATTGTGATCTCATCTTCTTTTGAAGGATATCCAATTGAAAAAGAAAGTCCAAATCTATCAAGTTCGGCTTCTGGAAGCGGAAATGTTCCTGTAAAATTTTGTGGATTCTGTGTCGCTATCATAAAGAAAGGTTTTGGAAGAGGGCGTGTTACACCATCAACAGTTGTTTCTTTATTATGTGAATTAATTGAACCTTATAAAG
>CAYFND010000015.1:3482-31880 GCA_964344405.1 uncultured Treponema sp.
TCCTGCATGGCTTCTAGAAATGCAGATTGAGTTCTTGGCGAAGTTCGGTTCAATTCATCAGCTAGAATACATTGTGCGTTTATGGCTCCCGGGCGGAAGACAAATTCATTTTTAGATGGATTCCAAACATTCATTCCAAGGACATCACCCGGTAGCATATCCGGAGTGAATTGAATTCTGGAAAACGATAATCCGGCGGCTTCGGCAACGGCTCTGGCAAGGGTTGTTTTTCCAACTCCAGGAACGTCTTCAACAAGAACATGAAGTGAAGATGCAAGTCCCAAAACAGCAAGATGAACGGCTTCTGGTGAACCTGCGAAAACTGTGTGGATCGCTTGTTCCATAGTTTTTGCAAATAATGCAATTTCTTCTGGTTTTTTCATAATACCAATAATTATAACATGGAAAGTAGAGCGGCTGTATGACATAATGCAATTTGAATCTAGTTATTTACAATTTAAGAAAAGCTCAAATTATGTATGAAACACTTGTAGTATGTATTGTAGAATTAGTGCTTCTGATATATAATTTTATCAATCTTTGATACGGAGTTTTTATGTTCAATTTTAAAAAATATAAATTTGGATTTGATGTTTGGGGACTTGTTGTGTTTCTGTTGATAATGATTCCAAACTTTATTTGGTTTGGAGTTTCTGCACCGAATGACGTCTTGCGAAATACTTCTGGAACTCCAACAATTGATTTGATTGCGCAAATATTCCAAGTAATACTTGTTGCCTCACTTTGTGTTCTTAAGAATGATGATAAAGAAGTGCCGGTTGGTAGAATTAACAAAAAACTCTTGTCCTTGCTTTTGATTTTTTATTACGTTGGTTGGGTCTTCTATTATTGTGGATTTGCTTATAGCTTTGTAATTCTTGATTTGTGTATTGCGCCATGTTTGTTCTTTATTTGTTTTTCTATATCAAGAAGGAATTGTGTTGCTTTGATTTCTGCGGTTATCTTTATGATTTGTCATGTTGTTTATGGTTTGGTAAACTTTATTTTGTAAAAGGGTAACGAAAAATAATTAAGGAATTGATTATGGATGCATATTTAAGATGTCCGAGGTTTCAAACTGAAAGTTTTACGCTCCGGCTTGTAAACGACGCTGATTCTGAAGATTTATTTGAATGCTACAATGATAAAAAAGCTGTTTCATTGATGAATGATGATAATTGTGATTTTGGTTTTTATGTTGAATCAAAAGAGAAGATGGCGGAAACAATTTCTTATTGGATTGATTTTTATAAGAAGAAGTGTTTCATTCGTTTTTCCATTGTTGATAACAAATCTCAAAAAGCTGTTGGCACGGTGGAAGGTTTTGGTGGTGATACAGGTGTTCTTAGAATTGATATTTCCAGTGAATATGAAAAAGAAGATTTTTTGTGTGAGCTGCTGACTTTTGCCCGTGAGAATTTTAATGCGATTTTTGGAAATAAAGACATTGTTACAAAGGCAATTCCAGAAGCCTCAGAACGAGTTTTAGCATTAAAGAAAGAAGGTTGGAATTACATTTCCTCTTTTAAGAATTTTACTGAGTATTATCAGGTGGAATGTATAAAATAACGAATTGAGTCCTTATATGTGTGAAAAAATTGATGAGCGCCCGGAATTAAATGTTGATTTGGATAGTGGAACTTTTTTGAACTTTTATTATTTAAAAGAAGAACTTGTTCAATTTTGCAGGGAGAACAAACTTCCAACTTCTGGTGGAAAAATAGAACTTACAGAACGAGTGGCAAAATATTTGGATACAGGAATTATTTCTGCTGCAAATAGAAACACAAAAAGAAATATTCAGAACGCTGGTTCTAAAAAAATTATTACAAAAGAAACTAAGATAGAAGAAAACTTTGTTTGTTCAGAAACTCATAGAGCTTTCTTTTTGGAAAATGTGGGCAAAAGTTTCTCATTTAATGTTGCCTTTCAAAAATGGTTGAAAACTAATTCTGGAAAGACTTATGAAGATGCAATCAACGCATATTTTCAAATTATTCAAGATAAGAAGAAGACAAAAACAAGTATTGATAGTCAGTTTGAATACAACACTTATATAAGGGATTTTTTTGAAAACAACAAAGGCAGGACTTTGGCTGATGCGATTAAATGCTGGAAGTTCAAAAAAAGTTTGCAAGGTCACAACAGATATGAAGATTCTGATTTGACCGCATTAAAATAAAAAGGGTGAGTTTTATGGAAAATGATTTTATTAATTTAACTTCTGAAAATATTGAAAGTGAGCATTTGAGCTGCATTATCAGAACAAGAGCAAAGCATCTTGGTGTTGAAACAAAAAGGAAGTGGCTTTCTGAAAGATTAACAGAAGGTCATGTATTTAGAAAGTTGAATGTAAAGGCTCCTGTCTTTATTGAATACGCACCTTTGGAAAAAGCCTGGGTTCCTGTTGAAGGCAAAAATTTTGTCTACATATATTGTTTGTGGATTGACGGTAAAGAATTCAGGGGCAAGGGCTACGGAAAACAGTTGATTCAATATTGTATTGACGATGCAAAGGCTCAAGGAAAATCTGGTGTTTGCCTGCTTGGTTCTAAAAAACAAAAGCA
The DNA here is from genome assembly GCA_964344405.1 of uncultured Treponema sp. Classification (GTDB taxonomy): domain Bacteria; phylum Spirochaetota; class Spirochaetia; order Treponematales; family Treponemataceae; genus Treponema_D. The sequence continues at coordinate 6,050 of CAYFND010000015.1, forward strand.
TTGGCTGACATCTCAGGATTTTGCAAAGAAATATGGTTTTGTGACTGTTGATTCTACAGAAAGTGGTTATGAATTGCTGGCTCTTTCTTTTGATGGAACGAATCCTCATTTTACACAAACTGCAAAGTCTGAAAAAATTGAAAATCAGAATCTAACTGTTTATTATGACGACCAATGTCCATTCATCGCTCAAAATGTGGAATTATTAGAAAACTATTGCAAAGAGAAGGAGATTCCACTTTCCTTAATGTATGTGGATTCACTTGAAAAAGCAAAAAATCTGCCTTGTGTTTTTAATAACTGGGCTGTTTTTTACAAGGGAAAGTTTCAAACTGTGAATCTGTTGTTGGATTTGAATGATTTGGTAAAAATCATGAAGAAAGAGGATTCTGTCGGTTCAAATAGTTAATAGCAATATTTTGTAGATAGATTTGCTCTCTTTAATAAAAGGTGATTCTGTCATACAATTATTGCAGGAACAGTTAAAAATGGAAATATTTTATTGTTGTAAGCTTCAAATTGGATTGCTTCTTGTCTTTATTTATATGAGTTACCTTTTTATTAGAGACGGTAACAAACTCAACAGGCAGACAAAGTCAGTTAGATGCAATCATTTTTTTGATTGGCTTTTTGTCCTTGGTGAAGTTGTAATTCTTATAGATGGAATTGCTGCGTATACAATGAATCATTTAAGTCAAATTCCGCTTTCTGCAAATAAGATTATTCAAATGTTGTATTTGCTTTTATTGCAACTTTTTATTTTCATTCACTTTATGTATTGGCTTTCTGTTACAGACAGTTTCCCAAAGAAATTAGTTTATAAAGCCTTATTTTATTCACCAATTGTGATTTCTGTTTTGGTTACGATTGTCTTTGCGTATTCAATTGGTTTTAAGATTGGAACATATACAAATTACGCTTATGGAATTTCTGTAACGGCTTGTTGTGTATCAATTGCTTTTTATAATTTGCTAACTTTGGTCACCTTCTGCATTAAGAAAAACTATGTTCAGCAGAATAAGCGAACTGGTTTTGTTATGGCAATTGTTGCTGTTTGTGTGATTACAACAATTCAAATTGTTTTTAATGAGATGCTGGTTTCTTCAATAGCCGTTGAACTTGTTGTTGTGAGTATTTATTTATGCAAAGAAAATCCTTCTGTAAAATATCTGCAGTTTTATCATGACGAAATGGTGATGGGTTTTGCCACTTTAGTTGAAGGCAAAGACGGAAGTACAGGTGGTCACATCCGTCGTTCATCTGCTTATGCTGTTTTGATTGCTGAATCTTTACGAAAAAATCCAAAATATAAGAAAATCATCACAAACGATTACATTGATAATCTAAAAAAAGCCGCACCTATGCACGATATTGGAAAAATCAGTATTCCAGATAACATTCTTCAAAAACCTGCAAAATTGAATGAAGAAGAGTTTGAAGTTATGAAAACTCATCCAGAAATAGGTGGAAAAATTGTAAAAAAGACGTTTGGACATTTGGACGACGGTTATTATGAAAATATAGCTTATGATATTGCAATGTGCCACCATGAAAAATGGAACGGAAACGGTTATCCTAATCATCTAAAAGGCGAGGCGATTCCTTTGAGTGCCAGAATTATGACTGTAGCCGATGTTTTTGATGCAATTTCGGCAGATAGGTGTTACAGAAAGGCGATTCCTCTAATTGAATGTTTTTACATAATAAAAGATGGCCGCGGTGTAGATTTTGATCCTGATATTGTTGATGCCTTTTTTGCAGAACAAGAAAATGTTGAGAAGATTTATCATTCAAAAGGTGAATCTTCATTTGATAAGGGAAATTAGCGGAAAATAGAGGAAATTAGCGGAAAATTTCCGCTAATTTAAACTCATATTTTTGGGAATGTGCTGATAAAGGCAGCTTCACGGTGAACGTCGTTCCTTTTTACAAGGTAAATACCAGTACTTTCCCTTTTTTTATTTATTACCAAATTTGTATTCTGTCTGCTGGAGCCAAGTACATATTGTCTCCTGGTTTTATTTCATACAGATTTAGGAATTCATCAAACTGTTGAAGTGTTACATTTGTTCGTAAGAAATTTAATGGATGAACTTCACCAATATCTATAATCATTTGTAATCTGGCCGTTGTTTGAATCTGTTTCCAAACACTTGCGTAACTTCTGAAGAATTTATCGTAATCAAAATCCTTTATATTTTTTGCAATAGAAAGGATACATTTGATTCCGCAAATATCAGCGGTTGCTTCTGTTACAACGTTGTCACCTCTATATTTGCTTCCTTCAAAAGGAATGATTTTGTTGTAGTAGGCGGCCATTTTGTCTGTGCGTTTTTTGAATTCAGCTTTGTCTTTTTCTGTCCACCAATTTGTATAATTTCCTTTTTCATCAAAAAGAGCTCCGTTGCTGTCAAATGCGTGCGAAATTTCGTGTCCGATAACAGAACCAATTCCTGCATATTTTTCTTCTATGCTCATATCTGAAGAATAGAAAACGCCTCCAATAATTCCAGTCAGAATTGTGATTGAATTCATTTGTGGATTGTAATATGCGTTTGTTGGCAAAATATCAAAGTCCCATAAGTCTTTGTCTATGGATTGGTTGATGTTTGAAATTTGAAGTTCATGATAATATTCCAAGACTGCGTTTACAATGTCAGAAAGATTGTAATTATCTTCAAAATTGAGTTTTGAATCATCTTTAAATTTCTCTGGATAAAGTGCGTTTATTTGAATTGCGTTGACTTTTTTGATGGCATTTTTCTTTGTGTTCTCATCAAGCCAATTTTCTTGTTGCAGCATCATTGTGTAATTATGAATTACTTCTTCGCAGATTTTTTGTATTTCTGCTTTTGTATCTGGTGAAATAAACTTTTTGATATAAACCCTATCAAGTTGTTCAAACAAAATTGATTGAACAAAATCAGCTGCTAAATATTTATCTTCTTTTCTTGAATTAATTCCGTTTATTTTGTTGCCGAATTTTATATATTGATCAAAAGTCTTTTTATCTAAAAGTTCAGCGTTATTTAATAGAAGATGAACAAGTAAATCAGCTTTTATCTTTTGAAGGTTGTCATTTGTGTAAAGTTCGTTGATTTTTTTTAGCCAATCTGGATTTAAAAGAATAAAGTTATTTGTCTTATTAAAGCCGCTAGTTTCTATAATCTGAATAATTGGGAAGGCTGGGGATTCTTGTTTAAGTTTTGCCTGTGTATACGGATTGTAGATTGTATCAAAAAATTCAGGACGGTTTTGTTCATCATTTGTTGGAATTGATTCTGCTAATTCTGTTTCATAGTCAAACGCATCATTAAAGATTTTTTCAGCATCATTTTTTGAAAATCCAACTTTATTTAGCATAAAAATCAAAAGGTCATGAGAAGCATCTTTTAGAATTTCACCAGATTCAGAAAGTTCTTTATAATCATTTGAATCGTTTAGAAGTAAACTCTGTCCGTCAAGATAAACAGAATATTTGCTTGAGTTCATCATATCTGAAGAAGTTGATATATCTAACAGATTTGGCGCTACTAAAAAAGTGTCCTTGTTGCATAAAAAGTCGTTCATTTCATTAATTGTTGAAATTGAATTAATTTGTTCAACTATTGGTAAAATTGGTGAATATCCAGTTTGATTTCGTTTTTTCCAATCTAGCCATTCTGTGTAGGCTTTAAGAATAAGTTTTTCATCTTTTGTAGATGGATTTTTTTCTTCAAACACCTTTTGGATGTTTTCTGTAATTTCATCTGAAACAATAGAAAAAGAAGATGCAGAGCTATGACCTTTTTCTATTTTTGCTGAAAGAAGCCAATCTTTGTTTACATAAAGATGAAAGTCATCTTTTGGTGAAACTTCAGTTTTTTTAGAAATATTCTGTTGTATATCAGATGCTATCCAAGGTTTTCCACCCGAATAAGATTTTTTTGTATCTTTGCCCCACAATGAGCTAAAAGTAAAAATAATCAATAAAGAAAAAATTAGTTTGTTTTTCATTAAATCTCCTGGTATTTAGAATACTTGTATTTTGGTGAAAAAACAAACTAATCTTATTTATTTGCAAATTCTTCTTGTGTTCTTTGAGATGTCGATATTCTTGGTGTAGCCGTCATCTTCGTATAAATCGTATGAAGAGCCGTTGCCTAGGAATGTAAACTTTGATGTATCAAGAAGCGAAGTGTTCTGTGCAGGTTTGCAAAGCGGAACAAGATGTCCTTTTTTTACAAAGAAAACCACAGATTCAAGAGGAACTTCAACAAAGTGGTCGCCTTTTGTAATTTCTGTCTGAACTGCTTTGTTGTTATTCCACGTAACTTGAATCATGTCTTCTGGAAGATAAACGTATCTGCCGACGGCGTTTTGTTCGTAAATTGGAGCCAGAAGAAGGCTTTCACCAAGTAAAAGTTCGTCTTCAATATGAACAGCCCTGTTGTCCTTTGGATAATCAAAAGAAAGAGGTCTGAAATACATTTTGTTTTGAATTGCGGCTTTCACAAATTCGCTGTAAATAAACGGAAGAAGGGCGTATCGCAAATTCATGATGCTTCTAAAATCTTCAACTCCATCAAATTGATAGAATTCCTGCCGGCGGGTTCCATCAGCTGAATGATTCCTCATAAGTGGCGTGAACACTCCAAAAGCCGTCCACCTCAACACCAAGTCGCGGGATGTATCACAACCAAATCCGCCGATATCTGCACCGGTATATAAGAATCCGCACATATTAAGAGAAGGCATCATTTGAATTTCTTCTTTAAGCTGCCACCACCAAGAGGTGTTGTCTCCAGTCCAAATTCCACCGTATCTGTGGGCGCCGATACAAGACGCCCTTGAATAAATCAAAGTTCTTTTTTGTGGATAAAGCTTGTCTAGACTTTCACTTGCCGCACGAGTCATGTTTGCCCCGTAGATGTTATGAACTTCTGTATGATTTAAAAGCTTTTGGCTGCCGTCTTTCATTTGAGCGTAATTATAGAAACTTGAATAATCGTCCATTCTGTTAAAAGTGCTTTGTGAAAGTGGAGTAAATTGGAAGAATGATTGAATGTCTAGATTTTTACCTTTGAGTGAATCGATCTTAGCAAAAACATCAGAAAGGCTTTTATCAGAATAGAACATAGCCGGTTCATTCATATCGTTCCAAAATCCTTCAATACCAAGTGACGTAAGGTTTTTGTAGAATGCGCCAAACCATTCTCTTACATCAGGATTTAAAAAATCAGGAAAATGTGAACGGCCAGGCCAAACTCCAGCTGTATATGGAGAACCGTCTTTCATTTTGCAAAAATATTCTTTTTGAACGCCTTCTTCGTAAACATCATAGCCGTCTGCAATTTTTACACCGGCATCAATTATTGGAACCAAGTGAATTCCGTCTTTTTTAGTTTCTTCTACAAATTCTTTAATCTTTGGGAATTTCTTGGAATCAACTGTAAAATCCTTGTATTCGTCCATGTAATCAATGTCCATGCAGACTGAATCAAGAGGAACTTGAGCTGCTGCAAATTGATTTATAACTTCTTTTATGTCATCAGCTGTTTTGTAGCCCCAGCGGCTTTGTTGAAATCCGAACGCCCAGAATGGAGGAATGTAACTTTGACCAATGAGCTCCCTGAACTGACGGGTGATGTTTGCTAAATCCGATTCTTCGGTTTGATTTTCTTGCGTGATGATGTAGACGTCTATTCCCGAATTGGAGCCTGTTACGGTGATGGTGTCTTCATCTGTCCAACCAACATCAAAAGAGATGAGGGCAGAAGTGTCAAAGAAAATGCCAAAAGTTGACTGTCCAAAAACTAGAAGGAAGTTGTGGGCGCCATAAAGGGACGAAGTTGATTCAGTTTGATTGCTGGCATCAAAACACCAGCTTGTATATTTGAATCCCCTTTTGTTGATTCCCCGCAGGTTTTCGCCAAGCCCGTAAACAATGTCAGATTTGTGCATTGTGAACTTCCATTCAAAAGGATTTGAAGAAACAATTTCTCCAAAACAAGGACATCCATTTTCAGATTCAATACTTCTTACAGTTGCATTAGTTTCAACAACTTCACCAAACGAATACTTCTTAATCATGACAAATAATATAATATTGTTCTTATTTGAACGCTAGTGTTTTTTTATGATATAATTATTTGATTTTGAAGAGAGATTTAAACATTTTTCATGTAGCGGAAGTGATAAAACTAAGTTCTACGACCCAACGATGAAGCTTCTTTTTAATAAATAATTACAAATTAGCGGAAATTACTGGTATTTTTCCGCTAATTATTATATCGTTTATTTATGACAGAAAATCCACCAAAAGTAAAAGATAAAGACTTCTCAGAAATTATCAACTTAATTGCTGATGAATCATATTCTTCTATTTTGAAGAAAGCAGAGGATGAATATCTTTATTGGGACAAAGTGAAATATCTTGTTGGTGAAGAAAACCGAAATCTCTTTTGGCAAGCTGTAAAATTAAAGCGTTCTATGAATCGGAAGCATCTTCAATTTGGTGACTATAATTTTTCATTCACTATTACAGACAAAATGCAGGAACTTTTGCATAAGTTTGATTTGAACTTTGGTGGAAACTTAGGTACTAAAGACCTTATTCCTGACCATAACAAACAGTTTTTTCTTGTGAATTCAATTATGGAAGAAGCTATTGCCTCAAGTCAAATGGAAGGTGCGTCTACAACTCGAAAAGTTGCTAAAGAAATGCTTAGGAAACAGATTAAGCCTCGCGATAAAAGCCAGCAGATGATTCTGAATAATTATGAAACTATAAAATTTATAACTGAACATAAAGATGAGCAGCTTACAAAGGAATTCCTCCTTCAAATTCATGCCCTTATTTCTTCAAAAACTTTGGATGATAAAAATGATGAAGGCAGAATACGAACCGATGACAACATTTTTGTAATGAATGGAACTAATGGTGAGGTTGCACATATTCCGCCTTCTTATTCTGAGCTTCCAGAAATGCTTGATACTCTGTTTTCGTTTGCTAATTCAGAAGACAAGAACTTTTTTATACATCCAATTATAAAGGCAATTATCATTCACTTTATTATTTCTTATATGCATCCTTTTGTAGATGGAAATGGAAGAACAGCTCGTGCTTTAGTTTATTGGTTCCTTCTTAAAAATGGATATTGGCTTACAGAGTATCTGTCAATTTCTAGAATAATCTACAAGAGTAAAGCTCAATATGAAAAAGCGTTTTTGTATACCGAGCATGATGAATTTGACTTGGGGTATTTTTTGCAATACAACCTTCTTGTAATGCAGAAATCTTATGAAGAATTAAAAAAATACCTGCAACAAAAACTGGATGAACAATCGAATATCACTTTATTTTCAACAATCAAAGGAATAAACACAAGGCAGGCTGAAGTTTTACGAATGGTGTCTGAAAAACCAAAACTAGTTTTAATTTCAAATGAGTTCGAATCTCTTTTTGGTGTGACGGCAAGAACTGCTCGTAATGATTTAGCAGAACTTGTTGAAATGGGATACTTGCAGAAAATCCAAATCAATATGCGTTTAATTGGGTATGTTCGTTCAGATGATTTTGAACAAAGACTAAAATTAGCGGAAATTAGCGGAAATTAGCGGAAAATTTCCGCTAATTTTTTTACATCTCTGCAAGGAGTTCTTCCCGCCTGATTCCAAAAAAAATACAGTTAGTATTATTTTTCAGTCATTTGCTCAACGCCATCCCATTCCCCTGGGGTATTAATTCTGTTTTCGCATTTTGTAAGATACCAAGCAATAGCTTTATCAGAATTATATTTTTCTGAAAGAAGTTTTAGTCTTTCTTGGGCTTGGATAAAATCTTTTTTATAGTAAAGAGATACCGCATCTGAATATTCTGAATCATAGCACGCATTTTCTGTTAGAAGGTCAAAAATCTGAATAGGAGTTGCTTTACCTTTAAGCCTTACTGTGCCTAAGAATCTACTTTTTTCGATACACTCTGAGGCTTTTTCTAAAGTATTCGAGGTGACAACTAATGACGAGCCGAAAATCTTCTTAAAAACACAATGCTAAGTTCGGAGGAAATTGCACGCCGTTGCGGGTATGTATCTGAGTCTATATTTAACGAAAGCTTTTTTAAGATTCATAAAACAACCCCAATTGCATGGCGTTCAAAGTTCCCAAACCCGTACGGTTGATAAATGAGTAGCGCCATGCTTTTAGCGATTTATTTCCAATAATCATTCCAGTAATTGTCATAGCCAATGACACGCTCATCCAATCGTCGTTCATAACTGTATGTATAATTTTGAAAGTTTTTTGCCCAGAACCTAAGAGCTGTAGGATTAATCGTTTCGCAATCTACACCTAAAAACTTAGCACCTTCACTCTTTAAAGTTTGTGCAACATAAAAAAGAAGTCCCTCTGCAATATTATGATTACGGTAAGAAGAATCAACATATGTGCCGCAAATATTCTTTACGCTAGGTAAATCTGCAAAGACAGTCTCACCGTCATCTCCCACTCTAATATAGCCGATTATTTTGTCTTGCGATGTGTCTTTTGCAACAAACACGCGGCTTTCAGGTTGCACTTTCTTTTCTGGGAAGGCTTCTTCTAAGAATGTCGGAAAAAATGTAGGAGCTGAAAGCAAATGACGACAAAGATCTTTATTCAATTCTTTGATTTGTTCATAATCACTTGGTGGTAACTCACAGTAAGTTATGTTTGGCTGCTCATTATTCTTTTCTGGAAAGTAGTCCAAAGAACGAATTGCGTCGGTACAGCGAATTCCAAATCCGTTGAGTACAAGGGACTTGCCCACTTCTTCATCATCTGCATATCTTGAAAGTGCGACAGTCAAAACTTCATCTTTAACCATTTCTTGCATGGCATAAGACAAAAGAATTGAACTGATTTTATTTCGATCGTTTCCTGCAAAAGCGCTTCCACCAAGAGGAGAAAATGCTCCTTTTACATTTCCAAATAATCCATCAATTGGTCCCCAAAAACCTATATAACCTATCATTACATTGTGGTTATACGCGACATAAGAGAACTTAGACGAAAAAAGATTTGTTACCAAGTTGCTGAATGATTCCCGTATCTCGCCTTCTTCACTTTTCATTTGAAAAAGTTCTGTGCATTTATCAGCTTCATGCTTATATTCTGTTATTGCAAGTTCGATTGCTGTTGCAATATCGCTTTGTTCCGCTTTTCTAAGTTTAAGATTTTCCATTTATTTTCTCCGCTATTTTTTTGTAAGACCAGTAAAATCATTTTACAGATCTTCAAAGTAAGAAATCAATATCTCATAAAATAATCCCATTGTTGTTTTATTATTAAAATAAGTATATTTTATTCTCATAATGAATACCAGAATTCAAGACAAGCCGCTAATAAAAAATCGAGCAGCACTTTCAATGTTTTCTCTTTCACTTCCAATCATTGGAGAAAATTTTTTTAGAACATTAGTTTCTTCTATTGATACAGTTATGCTAAGTACTTACAACGACAGTTCTGTTGCGGCTGTTGGAATGATGGGGCAGTATATATTTTTTACTCAGCTTTTATTCACAATAGTTTGTACAGGTGTAAGTATTGTATTAGCTCAGTATATTGGGGCTGAAAAAAATGATAAGGCTAAAAAAATTATATCAACAGGTATGACTCTTTCTTTATGTGTAGGAGTTTTTGTTACATTGTTTGGTGTGTTTTTAACAACACCTATTCTTTCTTGTTATTCTATTGATGAAGATGTTAGAACTTTTGCTACTCAGTATTTTATAATCTTTGGTGGATTTGGTGCTCTTGCTACATCATTTAATATGCTTCAGGGGTCAATTCTAAAAGCATATGGTCATACAAAAGATGCGCTTATTGGTTCTATAATTGCCAATTTAATTAACGTAGTTGGAAATGCAATTGCAATTTACGCAATCAACAATGAATATACAGTTGTTGGAGTTGCTTGTGCTTCGGTTTTATCACAAATAATTTCATGTGTTGTTTACGCTATCTTTATTAGAAAAAGATCAGAAATCAAAATGTCTATCAAAGGAATATTTCATATTGACAACCAAGCTTACCGTACAATTCTTAAGATTGGACTTCCCACTGCAGGAGAAAGTATAAGTTATAATGTTGCTCAAATCACAATCATGGCTATGGTTTCTACTTTAGGAACTGCTGCAATGTCTGCACTTGTTTACGCTCAAACAATTGTAAGATTTGTTTATATACTTGCTAATTCAATAGGTCAAGCTGTTCAAATTAAAACTGGCTACTACGTAGGTTCTAATCAAGCCGACGTCGCTTACAAAAAGGTTTATAAGTATCAAGTAATAGGAACTTTTTGTTCAGCAGCTGTGATTATTTTAATCAATTTATTTAGTAATAGCATTGCTTCTCTTTTTACTAAAAACGCAGAGATAATTTCATTATTACAAAAATTGCTTTTGATCAGCATATACTACGAGATAGGACGTTCTATGAACTTAATTACAATTTCTGCTTTAAAAGGAAGTGGTGATGTTAGGTTTCCTGTGTTCTATGGTATTTTTTCAATGTGGGGCATCATGGCTTTAGGAAGTTACATTTTTGGAATTAGATTAGGCTTTGGACTTTTGGCAATTTGGCTTAGTATTGCAACAGATGAATTTTCTAGAGGTGTTGTAATGATTCTAAGATGGAAAAGCAAAAAGTGGATGTGCAAAGAAGTTGCATAAAACACAGGCTTACTAGAGTTGCTTTAATCTGTAAAAATTAAAGATTCTTTTATACTCCTACAGTGTATTCATCTTGATAGTTATATCTATCTTACTTATCTAAATTTAAAATTTTCTATTCATTTTCTCTTTAAATTTTGCTTCTTCACTCATTGCTTGACAATTCGTTTTTTTTTTTTATAATTGTTAGATTTTTTCTAACTATAGGAGTAACTTGTGAAAAGACTTTGTTTAATGTTGTTTATGTTTGTAAGTTTTTCTTTATTAATAGCACAAAGTGATGAAGCTAAAACTGAAGAGTACAAAGATAATGGAACTGGTAGAATTAGAATTGGTTTTGCAGAGTTTAGAAATAAAGCTTCGGCTGTACAGTCAAAATCTGGAAATGGTTATGATTCATTTAAATTTGATTTGGAAGCATTTACAGAGATGTTACAAACGGCATTAGTAAAAACAAGAAGATTTGAAGTAGTTGAAAGAACTGCTTTGGATGAGATTCTTACAGAGCAAGGTCTAGCAGCTACTGGTATTGTGAATGAAGATACTGGTGCAATTACAGGAAAGATTAGAGGTGTTGATTTTCTTTTGATAGGAACTGTTACAAAATGTGGTTTTACAAAACAGCCAGTTCAAGTAGGAAATTATAAACAGGAAAAAACAACTCTTGAACTTGGTATAGATTTTAGATTAACAGATGTTAACACAGGAAGAATTGTTCTTTCTGATTTTGTTGAAGTTAATCAAGAGTCTTTGTCTGTTCAGTCCTCTACTTATTCATCATCAAAAACAAGCGAAAATGATATTGCAAATGCAATTGAGCCTGTAAAAATTCTTGATTCAAACATAGAGAAAAAAATCGTAAAAATGAATTATGGAAATGGATTTATTGAAAAAGATCAAGTTTATCGTATTTTTCCAGAAGATACAGGTCTTGATGATGGTTGGAGTTCAGGTTTTGACGAGATTGGAAAAGTAAAAATCAAGACTGTAACTCCAACATATGCAATCGCCGAAGTGATTGAAGGTGAGGCTGATTACATCGTAGCAAATTGTACATGTCAGAAACTTCCTCCTGATGAAGAAAAGAAATATAAAGATTTGGAAAAACTTAAAAAGAGAGATGCTTTAGGCGATAGATTTGGATATTAGAGGTATTTGATAAATAAAATTTGAAAAGATAAGGTGGAATTATTATGAAAAGATTTATTAAAAGAGTTAGTTTTATATGTTGTATAGTATTATTTTCTATTACTGGGGTATTTGCTCAAGAATCAAGACCTGTTATAGGATTGTCTGATATTAGTTATAAATCAAATATGCAATATACACATTCTGGTTGGGATAAGATTTATAAAAGTGGAGACGTTGTTGCAGAAAGGGTTGAATATACACGTCTAGAAGATGTTGCACCTCAGCTTAGAGCGGCATTTTCTTCTGCTATTGTAAGTACAAAACGATTTGCTGTTATTGAAAGAAGTTCTGAAGATTTAGATAAAATCAGAAAGGAAAATCTGGAAACTGAAGGTGAGTTGAATCAGAATACAAGATTGGACTTTTTATTAACTGGTGAAATTGTTGATTATTCTACTACTAGAGAAGTTGGTGGATTCATGGGTATTTATGGATCCACTCTAATTCATAGAGTTGGAGTTTCAATTAAATTTACAGATGTTCATACAGGACAGATTGTGTTATCAGAAACTCTAACAAAAGAGGTAAAAGGTTCTAAAGTGACAACAAATGAATGTTGTGCTGAAGTTGCAAATGCATTGATTACTCAAATTGTTGAAAAACTTTATCCACCGATGGTTTTGTCCTTTTCAGAAAAGACAAAAATTATGATGATTCCAAATTTAAACTTTTCAGAAGGTTCTGTAGTAGAAGTTTTCTCAAATGGAGAAGAGCTTTTAGACCCATATACTGGTGATGTACTTGGATATGATGAAGTTATTATAGGAACTGTTGTTGTTTACAATATAAATAATGGAATTGCAAAAGCTTATCCTTCAAATGATTCTCTCAAAGCAAGTTTTGAAAAGGGTATGAGGATTCGTTCTTTAGATGATATCGATAAAATCTCATTAAACTCAATTAAGAAAACACTTAAAATAAAATAAGTTATATTTTTATTTCTGCAGAAAAGCCACAAATTGATTTTATTTGTGGCTTTTTTTTATCAATTTGCAAAATAGGAAAATAATTCTTCTACGCTCCTACAGTGTATTCATCAACCAAAACAGTATCCTTTCCGCCCCAGTTGTGTTCTTACTTTTCTTGTATAAAAAATATGGAATATACTTATAAATATTATCGTTGTTTGTAATTTCCATTAAATCATCAACATTCTCTTCACTCATTTTCTTGATAATCAAATAATCATTTTCCAAATATGGAAACTCATCAAAAATCTTATTCAAAAACTATTCCTTTATTTATCGATGATAATTATTATTACACAAAAAGTGACACGGTGCACCACAAAAGCAAGATTGCCAGAACACCGTTTACAATCTTTGTGTGTTGTGAAAACAACAACCTTAAACTTGAACCTGCTAAAGCCCAGCACACTGTTGATGTTGTTCCTACCAATGCTAAAAGAAGGGCGAATAATGCAATAATGGCTTTGTTTGAATAATTGGGAATTACATATACAGAAAGGGATGTTATTCCGTAGATTATGATTTTTGGATTTACAAACTGCAAGGCGGCTCCAGATAAAAACAGTCTTGTTGAAAGAGAGAGTGTTTTTTTGCTGTCTGTTTGTTCTGTATTCAAGTCACCATTGAGTGTATCTTCTGCGGAGGTGCCAACTTTTGGTGGTTCGGCTTTCCATGTTTTCCATGCTAGGTGAAGCATATAGGCCGCTCCCGCTCCAATTAAATACGGTTTGATTGAAGGTATATATGTTTGCAAAACTGTACTAAATAATGCACATAAAATCATCACAACAGAAAACGCGCACCACATTCCCAAGTTATAAGGCCAGCTTTTTTTGAAGCCGTAAGTTGCTGCGTTGCTCATTGATGTAATGTTGTTAGGTCCTGGTGTAAAAGCTGTTATAAGCATGTATGTTAAAAATGCTAAAAGATTCGTCATGTGTTCTCCAGTGTGCAAGCTTTTATCAAGAGGTTTTTATACTGCACTATAAGGGCAATATAACGCACTTTGTAAATTTGTGCAATATATTGCACAAATAATTTATATATGATATATCATTCACATGGATATTAGTAAAACTGTTGCTGATAACTTAAAGGCTATCAGAGACAAAAAACATCTTTCACTTGATGCTGTTTCAACTCTTTCAGGTGTTTCAAAAAGCATGCTCGGTCAAATTGAAAGGGGCGAGGTGAATCCAACAATTTCTATTGTATGGAAAATTGCAAACGGCTTGAAAGTTTCTTTTACATCGATTGTTGAACATCAAGAAGAAGACTTTGTGATGATTAAGAAATCTCAAATTGAACAATTGATTGAAGATGATAACAAATTCATAAACAGTCCGATTTTTCAGTTTGATGACAAACATAAGTTTGAAACTTTTCGTGTTCAGATTTTACCGGGCGGACACAGGGAATCTGACGCGCACTTTCCTGGAACAGAGGAGTTTGTAACAGTCTATTCTGGCACAATCGACATAACTGTTGGAGACGAAAAGTTTTTGCTAAAAGAGGGAGATTCCGTTCGCTACAGAGCAGACGCGCCTCACTCGTACACAAATCCGGGAAAAAGAAATACAGACATCCATATGATAATTTTCTATGGAGACTAATGGAGAAAAAAGATGAAAATCAATGAAGCTAAGGAATTACTTTCAAAATATGTAACAGGCGCAACACTCACCCGCCATTCAAAAACTGTTTCTTGCGCAATGCGCTTTTGGGCAGAAAAACTTGGTGAGGCTGATCCTGAATTTTGGGAATGTGTCGGACTTTTACATGACATTGACTTTGAACAGTTTCCAAACGAGCATTGTATTCAAGCTAAAAACATTCTTGAAAAAGAAAAAGCCAACTATTCTTCCATTACAGACGAGATGATTCACGCCATTCAAAGTCATGGTTGGAATATTTGCTGCGATGTAAAACCAGAATCCCAAATGGAAAAAGTTTTATACACGGTAGACGAATTGACAGGATTAATCTTTGCTTGTGCTATGGCCCGTCCTTCAAAAAGTGTAATGGATATGGAAGTAAAATCTTTAACGAAAAAATTCAAGACGCCTGCATTCGCAGCTGGCTGCAACCGCGAGGTTATCAAATCCGGCGCTGAAATGATGGGTGTTGAATTAAGCGAAGTAATAGAAGGCTGTATTCAAGCTATGCGTACACGCCACGAAGAACTGGGTGTGTAGTTCAATTATATCAGTTTGATTCAAACAAGGTGGCAATATGGACTTGATAAGAAAAGCAACTGTTCTGGATTGTAAAAGCATTTATAAACTTGTGCAGAAGACAATAAAGAAAGTCTATCCAAGGTATTATCCAAAAGGTGCTGTGAATTTTTTTTCAAATCATCATTCAATGGAAAAAATTCAAAAAGATATTGTTGAAGGTAATGTTTATGTGATTGAAGTTGAAGATAAGGCAATTGGAACTGTAACAATTAATGAAAATGAAATAAATCGGCTTTTTGTATTACCAGAATTCAGACATAAAGGCTATGGAACGAAATTGTTTGAATATGCAGAAAAAGAAATCATTCAAAAAAACTATTCTTCAATAAAGCTTCATGCTTCCTTTGCGGCAAAAAAAATGTATTTAAGCTTGTGTTATAAAGAGATTGAATACCGAACAATGGAAACAAATTCTAAAGATTTTCTTTGTGTAGATATCATGGAAAAAACAATCAAAGCGTAATAATTAGAAAAGGCGTTGAACAAGTATGAATATTTGTCCAACGCCTTCTTTGTTTTAGAAAACTAGCATAGTTGATTTGGCAGCTTTAGCTTTTGTTTTGGCGGAAACTCGGAATCAAAAAGTTCAAGTTCTTTGTCATCAACAAAATAACCGTCCGGCTCTTTATAAGTGCCGCTTAAATTGTCCAAAAATCCTTCTTTTAATTCTTTTACAAAAAAATAAACTGCATCAGGATCTTCTGCATATCTAATTTTTTTTGTTTTTCCCATTACAAAGCCAAATCTACCGTAATACTTAATATTTCCAGTAATTCCAATTGCATTAAAACCCATCTCTTTCGCTTTATCCATGGAATATTGAATCAATGCCTTGCCGTAGCCTTGTCCTTGAAAACTAGGAGAAATGCTGACAGGTCCAAAAGTTACTATTGGAATAATCTTTCCATCATCAGATTTGATTTCTGAATGAACATACATTATGTGACCAATAATTTTGGAATCTTTTTCCATAACAAAGTCCAGTTCCTTTATAAAGTCGCTGGATTCTCTAAAGCAATGCAAGACGTAATGTTCGTTGCAACCTGGTCTGTAGACATTCCAAAAAGCTTCACGAGTCAAGTTTTCTACAGTTCTATAATCTTCTTTTTTTTCTAAACGAATTGTGTAATCGTTTTTCATGTTAATTCCCCTAAAGTATTGAGTTTATTACTAAAAATGTGATTTTAAACGAATACCGAAAGGTTTTACACTTTAAATTGAGTTTTAAACCTTTCGGCTAAAATACAATCTCCATTACTTTTTGATTTTTCATACAAACTCCTATAAAAAATTATTCTACTTATTTATAGGTATAAACAAAATAGAATAATTAGTAAATAAAATTAATTTTTTTTCAGTCTTATTATCATTGTTATTAATTAATAACTCGTTTGCTGAAGAAACAAAGACTGTAAAAGTGGGCTGGAAAGCACCCAAAGGTCTTCAGAATAATGATAACGGTAAGATAAAGCTTGCTCATGATAAATTTGATTTTAAAGAATTGATTAATTCCCCTACAGCAATTTTCTATATGCCGGAATGAATGACCACGTTTCAAAACCAATTGACTTAACAACTTTATTTGAGACTTTGAAAAAATACATTAAGAGTAACTAAAACTTTTATTCACCTTTAACACTGTAAATAACACAAGCTGCTAGTCCGAATGCTGAAGCAACTAGGAGGTTCA
Source organism: uncultured Treponema sp. (assembly GCA_964344405.1). GTDB lineage: Bacteria > Spirochaetota > Spirochaetia > Treponematales > Treponemataceae > Treponema_D. The sequence goes on from CAYFND010000015.1 coordinate 22,827, forward strand.
CAACTGGACTAACCATCCATAAAGCTCCTCCAAGGACTACCGCTAAAGTTACAAGGATGTCCCGGTACAAATAGAATGCTCCAAAGTACAAAGCTTTTTGTCCTTCCGGGGCGAATTCCATTATCTGGGCTTTTCTTGCAGGTTCACCGAATTCTTTAAAACCACGGATAACAAAAGCCAGAATCAAGAGTGGGAAAGAGCGGGCGCACAACAGAACAAGTGGAAAAATTGTATATAAAATGAAAGTTGTCAGAACGAATCTCTTCTTTAAGAATTTATCACCAAGAAATCCAATTATTACATATGAAAGAATTGCACAAACCATCTCTATTGTGGAAAGAGTGCCAAAAAGTGTTGCAGAGATTTTTGCTCCTTTGTCATATTCCATCGCCCAAATTGCAATGTACGCGTAGGGAATTTGTGAGCAGAATTTAGCAAAAATATCAGAAATCAGAAGAATCTGCATATTGTGAGGAAACTGCCATGGGAAAACCTTTGAAAATCCTTCGGTTTTTTTAGGTTCGATAACTGATTTTTTTAATGAAGTTTGCTGGATTAAGATTCCAAAAAGGCTGCAGATGATGGCGATTATAAAGGCAATTCTAATTCCATTAACAAGGCCTAGTTTATCAATTAACACTCCGCCTAAAAGAGGACCCAAAGCCATTGGAACGCGTTTTATTAGTGAATGGATTGAGATTCCAAAGACTTGTTTGCTTTTTGGGATTTCGTTACGAATCAAATCCATGTATGCCGGCATGGAAAGACTTGACCAAGATAAGAAGAAAATTGAACCAATTATTACAGGAATCCAACCGGGAAAGATTATTACAATCAGATAGCCGATTATTGCAAAAATGTTAAAATATAAAAGGGCTTTCTTGTAGCCGAACTTACTGGAAATCCAACCGCCAGGAAATGAATAAACTGCAGAAAGAAAATTATCAAGTGCATTCAAAATTGAAGGAGCAATCAACGAGGCTCCGCATGAGATTAGATAAACTGGTAAAAATCGTTCACCAATTCTCTCTCCAAGACCCACCAAAATAACAGTGAAGATTATGCTTGCTGTTCCAGAAACAAATCCTGAAAGTGTATTTATTTTTTTTGTATCTGACATAAAAAGAGAATACAGCTAAGAATTCATTTATTCAATAAATTTGAAGATTTTTGGAATAGAAAAACAATTATTCAAATATTGTGTTTACAAAATTCAATGCTATGATGTTTAAATCTATTCTACAGAAGGTATTTATGAAATTATTTAATGTTGCAGCAATTTTTTCTAATCATTGTGTGTTACAACGCGAAAAACCAATTTGTATTTTTGGTGAATGCAAGGTTGAAATTCTTATAAAAGTTGAGCTTATGAATTGTGAAGGAACAGTAATTTGTGAAAATCAAACTTTTTCACAAAAAGGAAGCTGGAAACTATTTTTACCTTCTGTACCGGCCCAAGAAAATTGCAGATTAAAGGTTTCCTGCAAAGATGATTTTATTGAATTCTGTGATATTTCCATTGGCGAGGTTTGGCTTGCCGGTGGTCAATCAAATATGGAATTTGAACTGGGAAATTGTACAGAAGGTCCAAAAGAACTAGAAGAAGAGAAGGCCCCGAATGTTCGGTTTTATTATACTCAAAAAAAAGCTTGGAAAGATGATGATTTTTTTGAAAGTGAAAGGAATACTTCTTGGCAGGTTTGGGGCGACCAATGGACAAAGTCTTGGTCTGCAGTTGGATATTTTTATGCAAAAAAACTCGCCGGTGAATTGGGTGTAACAGTTGGTGTTATTGGTTGTAATTGGGGAGGAACTTCTGCAAGCGCGTGGGTTGATGAATCCAATCTGGAAAAAGATGAAGACTTGAAAACCTATTTGGACGAATATGCAGAAGCGGAAAAAGGGAAATCAATTGAACAGCAGATAAAGGAATTTGACGATTACGAAAAGTTTCACGCTGAATGGCAGAAAAAATGCGACGCTTTGTATAAAGAAAATCCAAATATAGAATGGGCGGAAGTTCAAAAGATTATTGGCGTATGTCAGTGGCCGGGGCCAAAATGTTGCAAGAATCCGTTCAGACCTGCGGGGCTTTATGAATGTATGCTACAAAGAGTTATGCCTTATTCTCTTAAAGGTTTTATTTATTATCAAGGTGAAAGCGATGACCATAAACCTAATACTTACTACAAGCTTTTTACAACGCTAATTGATAAATGGCGAAGCGACTGGAATGATGATTCATTGCCGTTCTTGTATGTTCAGCTGCCTATGCATCGTTATAAACAAGATAAGGATTTTAAGAATTGGTGTATTATTCGTGAAGCTCAATTAAAAGTGTTCAAAACTATTAAGAATACAGGAATGATTTGTGCTGCAGATTTGGGTCAGTTTAACGATATTCATCCAAAAGCCAAAAAAGTTCTGGCAGAAAGAATGGCAGATTTGTCTTTGACTTCTGTGTATAAAGCAAAATCTGGTGAAGATTCGTATGCACCAATTCCGTGTTCATCCATTGTGAATGGAAATTCTATTACAATCACTTTTGAAAATGCTGAAAAAGGATTTTTGATTAAATCTGATGAAGATGAGTTGTTGCATTATAAAGATTTGGAAAAATTGCAGGGCAATGAGCTGCCGTCGGATTTTACAGGATTTGAAGCTGCCGGTACGGATGAAGTCTTTTCTCCATGTACGTTCATTTTAGGTGATGAGGAAACCGGATTGAATACAATCACGCTTACTTCTCAAAAAGTGAAGGAAATTAAATATGCCAGATACTGTTGGTATAATTATGGACCAGTGACAATTTTTTCTAAAAGTGGCATTCCCCTTGTTCCGTTCAGAATAAAAATCTAACAAAAAGAAACAAGAATGTTTGTAAATAATACAAAAAAAGTTCTGAATAATTAGATATTATTTATAGTATTTTGGATTTTCTATAAGTAGAATACCGTTATGAACATTTTTGATATCATCGGGCCGGTAATGGTTGGTCCGTCATCATCCCATACTGCGGGTGCCGTAAAAATTGGTTATGTCTCTAGAAAACTTCTTGGTGAAGATATAGCAAAAGCTGAAATTCTGCTATATGGTTCTTTTCTTGCAACAGGAGTTGGTCATGGAACTCAATATGCTCTTGTGGCAGGACTTTTGGGAATGTTGCAGGATGATATAAGAATTCCTGAAAGTTTTAAGCTTGCAAAAGAGAATGGTTTGGAGTTTTCTTTTGGAGAAACTGATTTAAAGGATTTTCACCCAAATTCTGTACAATTGAATTTAACTGGAAAAAACGGCCGTTACTTGGAGATTGTTGGAGAATCACTTGGGGGTTCAATAATAAACATTGCAAGTATTGACGGTTTGAGCGCTAATTTTTCTGGCGATTATCCAACACTCATAGTTCATAATAAAGACCAGCCGGGCCATGTTGCCGAAGTAACGAGCATGCTTCAACACAAGTCTGTGAATATAGCGGCAATGCAACTGTACAGGGCGAGTCGTGGTGGAAGTGCCGTAATGATTTTGGAATGTGATCAAGAGATTCCGCGTGATTCAATAAAATGGTTGGAAAAACTTGAAGGCGTTGAAAAAGTAACTTATTACAGCTTGGTGTAAAGCAAAGTTTTTGTTTTTCTATTTGTTCAAAAAAATGATTCAGAGGTAAATATGAGTTTTAAGAAATTAAGTGAAATCATCAGTATTGGAAAAAAATCAAATCTTCCGTTTTGGCAGGTTGTCATCAATGATGATATGAAAGAAAGGAACGTCTCTTTTGAAGATTCTTTTAAGCAAATGGAAAAAATGTTGGACGCGATGATAAGTGCAGATAAAAATTATTCGCCAAAACTTCGTTCAAACAGTGGTTTGAGCGGTGGTGACGGTGCCAAATTGGAAGAATTCAGAAAGAAGAACAATCGCTTGATTGGTGATTTCCTTACTATGGTAATGGAAAAAGCTGTAAAAATGGGTGAATCGAATGCGTGCATGGGTAGAATTGTTGCAGCTCCAACAGCTGGGTCTTGCGGCGTAATTCCGGCAGTTCTGTTAACTTATCTGGAGCAAAAACAAGCTGACAAAGAGAAATTGATTCAGTCCTTGTTTGTTGCCGCGGGAATTGGACAGGTGATTGCGAATACAGCGAGCATTTCTGGTGCAGAAGGCGGCTGTCAGGCGGAAATTGGTTCTGCAAGTGCGATGGCTTCTGGTGCGCTGACTTTTTTGGAAGGTGGAAAATCTGAAGATATTTGTAATGCCGTGGCTTTAGCAATGAAAAATATGCTTGGTTTGACTTGCGACCCGGTTGCAGGGCTTGTTGAAATTCCTTGCATCAAAAGAAATGTCAGCGGGGCTGTTAATGCTACAGTTTCTTGCCAAATGGTTATGGCCGGCATGAAAAGCGCCATTCCTGCTGATGAAGTAATTGAATCTATGGGACGAATCGGCAGATTGTTGCCGGCTTGCTTAAGGGAGACAAGCGGAGACGGACTTGCCACAACACCAACTGGAATTAGAATCTCCAAAAGGCTTAAAGAAAAAGCAAGTTTTACATCAGTTTAGTTTGATTTTAGAAGAAGGTAACATCTGATGAGCAAAGTGATTTCTTCATCGGCTGTTGTCTCTTCAAGAGAGAGCAATGATTCTGCTTTTTTAATTCTGTAGCGGATTGTATTTGTGTGTTGGAAGCATTCATTTGAAGTTGCTGTGTAATCGCCATTGTTTTCAACATAAGATATAAGTGTCTTGATGAGGCGTGACTCATGGTGCTCGTCGTAATCTTCCAAAATTTTAATCTTCGCTTTAACTTCTCTGCATAAAACTTCATCATGAACGATAGAAAGTGCATATTTGTAAATGCCCGATTCAGAAAATAAAAGTTGGTTTGTATTTTTGAATTTGCAGATTTCAGCTGCAAGCTGAGCTTTTCTTACAGATTCATTAAGTTGTTCAAGTTTATCTGGATGCTCACTTATTCCAATATAGAATGCGTCTGGTAAAAATCCATTTTCAGAAAGAATGCTCTTTATGTGCAATGTTGGATTCAAGTTCTCAATTTCTTCATCAGGAAAAGAGCAGACTAAAACAACAGTTAGATCATATTTTATAAAAGACCAAATTTTGTTTTCTTCCAACTTTGAACTGTGATACATCAAATTATCAAAATAAGTGTGAACTTGAAGGTTGTTTGAATCTTCTTTAGAAATTAAAGTTGCGCTGATTATGTTGCTTTTAAAGTCAGGATTGATTTCCAACGCTGTTTTTTTGATTGTTTCTTTATCTTGTTGTTCTTGAATTATTTTATGAAGTTTTTCTTCATTTATTACATATTGGGCTCTTGTTTTTAAGGAACCGTTTATGTTCATAATCAAATCTTCCATGAATTCTTCATAAAAAGTTAGAATTGGAACATGATTTTCTATTGCAAGCTTGATGATGTCGTCGGGAAGTTTTTCTGTCGGTAGAATTTTTAAGGCAATTCCAGAAACGTGTTTTTGAATTAGGTTTCTGAGCGAACCGTTCACCAAGTCTGGGTTTGTAGAAGCAAAAAAGTATGAAACCAGAACAAAATATCCATAGCAATAACCTCTGTAGTTGATTCGGCTGCTTTCATATTCAAGTATTACAGCGGTGTTTACTTTGTTATCAAGATATTCTTTTCCACAAAGAATACTAAATTTTCTAAAAAGTGATAAGTTTAGAATTTCGTTAACATGAATCATAGGGGCCTCTTTTGTTCTAACGGATTAAAAATAACAAAAAACGCTTTATTCCTCAAGGAGGGGTAATTCATCTTTGAGAAATAAAGCGTAAGTTTTATTTTAGGAGGTTTTTTATGCGAACTTATAAGCTTTTTTTGAAGATTCTTCTTCAATTATTTCACTTAAGATTTTTATGAACTTTTCATTCATCTCTTTTGTTCCAAGACTTACACGGTTGAATCCCCTTGGAGCTCCAATCAGAACTTTTTGTTCTGCAAGTTTTGTTGCAATGTCCATAGCTTCACCAACTGGTGATTTGAACAAGATGAAGTTTGTTTGTGATTCATAAACTTTGCAGCCCAAATCTTCAAGAGCTTTTGTAACTGTTGTACGTTCAATATCATTCAAATCTACAATTTTCTTGATAAAGTCTTGGTCTTTTAAAGCTTCAGCTGCCATCATCTGACCTAATGCACTAATGTTCCAAGCTGAACCTGATTTACTAAGAAGTGAAATCAAATCTGGACAAGCTGCTGCAACACCAATACGAAGACCTGCCATTCCGTAAGCTTTTGAGAAAGTCTTTAGAACAACTAAAGGTTTTTCATATCCTTCGTTTAGAAGTTTAATCATGCTGTATGTGTTTGGACGTTTAACAAATTCCAAATAAGCTTCATCAACTACAACAAGAACGTGTTCTGGAACTTTTTTAATAAAGCTTTCCAATATTGCAGAATCTGTGAATGTTCCTGTTGGATTGTTTGGATTGCAGATAACCATGATTTTTGTCTTTGGTGTTACGGCTGCAAGCATTCCGTCCAAATCGTATTGCATATCTTTATCAAGAGGAACCATAACAACTTTTGCACCGCAAACGTTTGCATTATCTCTAAAAGCTTCATAACTTGGATCAGCAACAATGTATTCATCACCTGGATTGATAAAGATTTCACCAATTGTGTTGATTAAAGCACTTGAACCAGTTGCACAACAAACGCTCATCATGTCTGGAAGACCGTGTAGTTTTGCAAAATTTGTTTTTAATTCAACAGAAAACCAATCAGGATAAATATTTGGACGTTCGCAAGCTGTTGCCAAAGCTTTTAATGCTAAAGGAGATGGTCCGTAAGGACTTTCATTATAGTTTAGACGATAAATGTCTGGAGTTGTATAACTGCTTTTTGGTTGGCGGGCAGCGCGCTGACTCTCTGGTAAAACTTTAATTGAGTCTCTGAGTAAAGATTTGTAATCCATAATATATGCTCCTTGATAAGGTAAATAAAATTTCAGATGCTTTTTTCAACTGATGAGTGGAGTTTACAGAAATGAAAAATGAATTCCAATAAAATCTTTACAAAAGTTTATTTAAGTTTTTGTAGTATTTACAAAAATGATGTTGTTTTTGTTCAAAAAATTGATTTTATATGTACAAATCAATAAGATGCTTAGCAATTGTGAAAATCAAGGAGGCTTTCTATGCAAAAAGAACAAGCAATTACAAAAATATCTTTCAATCGTAAATTCCTGATTATGTTGGTTTTACCTCTTGTTATTGAACAAATACTTTCAGTAACTGTTGGAATGGCAGATATGATTATGGTTTCAAATGCGGGAGAGACTGCTGTTTCTGGAGTTTCTCTTGTAAACACAATCTGCAATCTTCTAATATACATTTTTTCTGCGCTGGCAACTGGAGGTGCAGTTGTTGCAGCGCAAGCTCTTGGGGCAAAAAAAGAAGGAATGTCTGAAGTTGTTTCCAATCAATTGGTTTTAGTTTGCCTTGTTGCCGGTTTATCAATGGGAATACTTTCCTTATGTTTGAATCGTTCGGTTTTAATGTTGATTTACGGTCATGTTGAATCCGCCGTTATGGAAAATGCAGTTGTCTATTTTAGAATTACAGCCTTTTCATTTCCTTTTCTAGCTGTATATTTTGGTGCAACGGCTTTATTCCGTTCAATGGGAAATTCAAAACTTTCAATGTATGTTTCAACTTTGATGAATGTGTTGAACATTGTAGGAAACGCTTTGTTTGTATTCAAGTTTAATATGGGAATTGCCGGTGTTGGTTATGCAACATTAATTTCTAGAGGCGTTGCTTGTATCATTGTTGTGTTTGTTTTAAGAAATCAAAAGCTGCCTTTGCATATTAATAAAAAGTTAAAGTTGGGATTTGATTTTGACATCCAGAAAAAAATCATGAAGATTGGTATTCCAAGTGGAATTGATAACGGAATGTTCCAGATTGGTAAACTTTTTACACAAAGTTTGATAACTAGTTTTGGAACAGCTTCAATTGCCGCTAATGCAACAGCAAGTACAATTGAACTTTTAGCCACAATTCCTGCTGCAGCTGTTGGATTGGCCTTAACAACAATAGTCGGGCAGTGTGTTGGGGCTGGCGATTATGATGCTGTAAAAGTATATTCAAAGAAACTATTAAAAGTGGCGTATATCGCCCTTTGGATAGAAAACATAATAATTATTTTATTAACGCCTGCAATAGCCGGAATGTACAATTTGAGTAAGGATATAAATCCCGCTCTTGTTGGGGCAAACCAATTAAGCGGTGACTCTTTGGCAAGAATGTTGATTTATTATCACAGTATTTGTTGTATGATCATGTGGCCTGCCGCATGGACTTTGCCTGCAATCTTAAGGGCTTGTGGTGATGTAAAATTCTTGATGTGTTCATCAATTGTAACAATGTGGATTGCCCGTATTGGATTTGCTTATTTGCTTGTATTCATAAATAACAAACTTGGCGCTCCTCTCCCTGGAGTTCTTGTTGTGTGGATAGCGATGACGATTGACTGGTTCTGCCGTTGTATACTGAACATAACGCGTTTGAAATCTGGAAAGTGGAAACGAGCTTCGGTTATATAAACAAAAAAAGGTTTCTTGTAGATTACAAGAAACCTTTTTTATTTATTCCGATAATTTTTCTAGTTGATTACAGAAACAGGTTTTCCTTCAAGGTAAGCCTTAAAGTTGTCAATCGCCATGCTGCATGCTCTTAATCTTGAAGCTTTTGTAAGCCAAGCAATATGGCCGGTGATAATTGCGTTATCCATGTGGAATAAAGGATTATCACCAAGAGGAGGTTCGTCGCGAAGAACGTCAAGTCCTGCTCCATAAACTTTTCCTGATTTTAATGCTTCTATCAAGTCAGTTTCAACAATTAATCCGCCTCTTGCTGTGTTCAACAAAATAACTCCATCTTTCATTTTAGAAAAAGCCTCTTTGTTGAATGTATCAGCTGTACTTTTTGTCATTGGTGCGTGAATTGAAATAACGTCACTTTTTGCAAGTAAAGTGTCAAAATCAACTTGTTCAATAAAATCATACTGAGCTC
>CAYFND010000015.1:31890-35790 GCA_964344405.1 uncultured Treponema sp.
ACTGTATGCAATCACTTTCATTCCAAAACCTTGGCACATTTTTGCAAACGCAAATCCAATAGAACCCAAACCAAAAATACCAACTGTTTTTTCATAAAGTTCAATTTGTGGTGTAAGAACATTGTCCCAAGTACTTTGACCTAAAGGTTTGTCTTCTGGCCATTTTGTATTTTTCACGTAATCACTGTGTTTGTTTATGTGGTGGCAAACTTCCATAAGAAGGGCAAATGAATGTTCTGCAATAGTTTGTGCTCCGTAAATAGTATTTGTTATTACAATTCCTTTTTTTCTTGTCATCTCAGCATCAAATTCACCAAATCCATGACCAAGTGTAGCAATATATTTTATATTTGGATGTTATGAAATAAATTCTTCATTAATTACGTTTTGACTTATCGATCTTCTAAAAACGACTTCTGCATCACCAATCAAATTATGCAATTCTTCTGGGGCAGGATATCCTTCTGGATATTTAATCTCCAATTCAACTCCAGGAATATTCTTTAGATTTTTCCAAACATTTGTAACTTCTTCTTTAGTTAAGTCCGGTTGTTTAATGTGTTCTTGTATTACTACAACTTTCATAATGGTTCCTCCAGATGATATTAATATCCGTAAAAAATAGAAATTAAGCTTTCTTTTGTCAATGATATAGCTTGAATTTTGTAACTCTCATATTTTGGAGATATATCTTTTTGTAATATTTACAAAAAGTGATAAAACTTATTGATTAATTTTGTGATAACTTTTATAAGTATTACAACTTAAGCGGATAGCTAATATTAAAAAACATAGGAAAAGGCGGCAATGGTGTCGGTCAAATAAGACTGATACCATTGCCGCCTTTTTTTATTTTCCGTGGATTTTTTAAGAAAGGTTTTTCTTAGTAAATATTCAACAGAAAATAGAAAACTCCTAAAGGATGTAAGATAAAAACTGCCAAAATGCTGTCAGTTTTTATCTTTTACAGTTTGCGTCGCAAACAGTCTTATTTTACTACTGCTTCCTTTCGAAGCAGCCTAAAAAGTCATTCCTAAAGCTGAAGCTTTACTCATTGACTTTTTAAAGGAGAATAGAAAATGCTAAAGTATATTACAAAACGAATTCTTCTAGGTTTATTAACTCTTTTTGTTCTAGTTGCGATTACATTCACAATGACAAAACTTATGCCTGGAAGCCCACTTCAGTCCAAAAATGTATCTGGAGAACTTCTAGAAAAATTAGAAGCTCAGTACGGTTTGGATAAACCTGTTATTGAACAATTCTTTCTCTATTGTGTGAATATGCTTCATGGAGATTTAGGAACTTCCTATAAAAAATTGGGAACTAGTGTAACAACTATTATTGCTCAAACTATGGTTCCTACAATGAAACTTGGTATTGTAACATTTATTCTGGTTTTAATAGTTGGAATATTTGCCGGTGTTATGATGGCTAAATCAAAGTCAAACCTTACAAAAGGAGCTTGGCTTACAGGAATTACACTTGGTGTAAGTATTCCAAACTTTCTTGTTGCTTTACTTTTGATGATTTTATTTGGTGTAGTTTTTAGAGTTTTTCCAATTATTGGACTTTCAACTCCATTACATTACGTTCTTCCGGCAATTGCTCAAGGACTTTACCCAATTTCGGCAGTAGCCCGCTTAACACAAAGCAGTTATGAAGAAGTTGTTAGACAAGATTACATCACTATGGCAAAAGCAAAAGGAATTAGCAAATCAACAATTCTTTTCCGCCATATTCTAAAAAATGCAATGCTTCCAGTTATTACTTATATGGGTCCGATGGTAGCATTCCTTTTGACTGGTTCTGTAACAATTGAAAAAATCTTTTCAATTCCAGGAATTGGACGAGAGTTCACAAATGCAATCATGAATCATGATTATACGGTTGTAATGGGAATTACAATTTTTATGGGTGCAATAATTATCTTATGTAATTTGATTGCAGATATTCTTTGTGCGATTGTTGATCCTCGTACTAGAAAATCATTGTAGAAAATAGGAGTAAACCATGCAAACAGAAGAACAGCTTTTTAGAAAATTAAGTAAAGAAGAAAAAAATGATGAGTTTATTGCTATTGAAAGCAAGACATTCTTCCAGTCGGTAGTTTCTGATTTTTTGAAGAATAAACGTGCAGTTGTTGGATTGATAGTTTTAGCAGTTGTAGTCCTTATGTCAATTTTTGGCCCTATGTTTGTTCATTACACTTATGATGAACAGAATATTGCCTTAAGAAATGCAAGCCCAAGTTTGAGCCACTTGTTTGGTACAGATAAAATGGGACGCGATATTTTCGTAAGAATCCTTTATGGCGGACGCATCAGTTTGGGCGTTGGTTTGGTTGCAGCAATTGTAAACTTACTTCTTGGTACTCTTTACGGTGGAATTGCAGGTTATGTCGGTGGAAAAACTGACATGTTGATGATGATGTGGCTTGGTGCGGGTGTTGGTTCAATCATTCTGGGTATCTCAATAACTCGTTGGATAGGAATGGCCAGAATTGTAAGGCAGGAAGTTAAAACACTAAAAGAGCAGGAGTTCACTATGGCGGCTTTTGTTCTGGGTGCAAGTTCAAAAAGAATCTTGATTAAACACCTTCTTGTAAACTCTATGGGACCAATCATTGTAAACGTAACTTTACAAGTTCCACAGGCAATTTTTACAGAAGCATGGTTAAGCTTTTTGGGAGTTGGTATTTCTGCTCCAAAAGCAAGCTGGGGAACTCTTGCTGAAGCTGCAAGAGAGTTGATCCAAGTATATCCGTTGCAAACTGTTTACCCGTTAGTGGCAATCTGTTTGACAATTGTTTCATTCAATTTTGTTGGTGAAGGACTTGAAAGAGCCTTGGATCCAAAAAGAAAGCGTTAATACCAGGAGGAAAAAATGAGTCTACTTGAAATTACAGGATTAACAACAGAGTTTAAAACCGACCAAGGTATTGTAAAAGCTGTTCGTGGAGTTGATTATCACGTTGATAAAGGAGAAATCCTTGGAATCGTTGGTGAATCAGGTTCGGGAAAATCACAAGGAATGCTTTCTTTGATGGGACTTTTAGCAGGAAACGGAAAAGTTACTTCTGGAAAAATCATGTTTGATGGAAGGGATCTTTCACCAACAAATTACAGCACTAAAAAAGAAAAGCGACAATATGAAAAAATGCTGCAGGATATTAGGGGAAATGAAATCAGTATGATTTTCCAAGATCCAATGTCTTACTTGAATCCTATTGTAACTATAGAAAAACAAATGACAGAAGGAATTTTGTACCATACAAAATGTTCAAAAAAAGCTGCTGTTGCAAGAGCTGTTGAACTTATGAATATGGTTGGAATTCCAGCTGCTGAATCAAGATTAAAACAATATCCATTTGAATTTTCAGGTGGAATGAGACAGAGAATCATCATTGCAATTGCGCTTGCTTGTAATCCAAAACTTCTTATTGCAGATGAACCTACAACAGCCCTTGATGTTACAGTTCAGGCTCAGATTTTGGACTTGTTGAAGGACTTAACAAACAAGATGGACGCCGGTGTAATTTTGATTACGCACGACCTTGGTGTTGTAGCTTCTTTGTGTGACAGAATCAGCATTATGTATGGTGGCGCAATCATGGAAGAAGGAACTGTCAATGAAATCTTCTATGAACCAAAGCATCCATACACAAAAGGTCTTTTGAACAGTATTGCTAATTCAAATGTTGATCATAAAGAACCTTTAAAACCAATTCCAGGAACTCCACCAGATTTGATGAAGCTTGGAAATGAATGTCCTTTTGCTCCTCGTTGTAGTGAGGCAATGGAAATCTGTACAAAATGTGCTCCTGCACAAACAGAATTTACTAAAACACATTTATGCAAATGTTGGTTGCATTGCAAAGATAGATACAAAGAAATAATG
>CAYFND010000016.1:0-1211 GCA_964344405.1 uncultured Treponema sp.
TACTAGCTTTTTCTTTGATGACTGTAAACATAGTAAAAAACAACCAATCAAATGTTGTTTTAGAATTTTCTGATTCAAACTATAATCTTAAAAAAAATAAGGTTGTTCCTCTAAACTCAAATGCAAAAAAAAGATTTTCTTCAAACGGTAAATATGCTTTTTATAAATTTAGTGATTTACAAAAAGCTCAAATAGAAAAATTTTATAATGACAATAAAAACGCATCCTTGGTGTTGAGGGTTGAAATCAATACTTCAAAAAATGAAATAGAATTTACAGAACAAAATAAGAATTTGAATATTGGATTTTTAACTGACAAAGATTTTAATGAAAAAGGAAAGTTTCAATTTTCAAATGAAAGAAGGGTTGTCGTTCAACTTGATGTTAGTGAAATAGCTGCAAATAAAAAAGTTGATGTTGCTTATGCCATGAAAAAAGCAGAAACTACAAATGAACAGAATATTCCTTGTGGTTTCTTTATTCAATCATTTTCAAAATGTAATGTGATTTCTTCTTGTATCGCCCCTTGCATTATTGGTTTTGATAAAAATACAGAAGTTCCTTTTTATGGAGTTTCAAATAATGGTGGAAAAATTGATTCTTCGTTTTTATCTATTGATTATTCCGGTGCGTCACTTTCTTTTTCATCAGAACATAATTCAATAAATGAAATTCCTTCAATTGAATTTTCACTTTCTCAAAAAGAAGAAGATTTATCAACTTTGGAAAATCCGAAATATGTAGAATTAGTTATTGGCGGTGAAAAAGTCAGAATTAAGAATGTAAAAGGTAAGAATGATTTTGTTATTCCAACCGCAGCATTAAAGAATCCTTTTTCTCAAATTTCAATTTCAAGTGGATTAGAATTGATAAATTCTATTGAGTTGAAAACTATTTATAAACAATCAGACAATATTGAAGAACAGTCAGAACCAATCGAACTGGATCCCGGATTGATAATTAAATACGATCAGAGCAAATGGCGAAATCAGAATTATGAATTATTCAAATGGGACAGGTTTGATGGAATCCTATTCTTTGATATGAAGAATTTTGCCATTCAAGATAGATATTTTTCCCGGTTGGCTTTTTTTATAGAAAAAGAAGGTTTCAAGGGTAGGCTTCTTACAAATGAAGAGTTGAATGGCAAACATGGGTATAATGCTCACGATTACAGTGCGGAATCATTGGCTTACTTTTTTAATACAGCG
>CAYFND010000016.1:1221-16600 GCA_964344405.1 uncultured Treponema sp.
ATGTTGAAGAAGAAAATCTAAAAAGAATATTACTATACAATAAATTGCTTTTACCAGATGGAAAGAGAGTGAAAAGCGGAGTTGGAGGAATAGTTTCAATTTCCCGGGAGTCACCAGAATGGTCAAGAATAAGGCTTTTGGCTCATGAAGGTTGGCACACTCTTTATTTTACAAAAGGTGAATTCAGAAATTATGTCGCCGCCGTTTATTACACAATAGATCCTTCTTCTTTACAGTTTATAAAAGATTATTTTGCTTCACAATCAACTTTGGGTTACGATACAAATGATAATTATTTGATACATAATGCAGCAGCCTATAAGTGGAGTTGCTCAGAATTTCTTGAATTATGCTTCTTGGGAATCTGTTAATAAATATACACCGGAACTTTGCTCATATATTAAAGCAACAAACGCACGCGCTTTTGAAGATGCCGCAATCATGATGACTGATTTTGTTTTTGATAATTATGGAATTGTTGCCGGTGATATTTCACTGATTAATCGTTAGCTTTTTTAGTAAAATCAATATTGAACATTTTTGCAGCGGCAAGCGTAGTAGGTGGTCCGTGTCCTGGTAGAAGAATTGTTGACTCTTGCTGGGAAAATATCTTTGTCTTAATATTTGTATGCAGGATAAAATCAGAATAGCTGGAATTAGTTGAGCCTATCATTCCGGCAGAAATTACATCACCTGTAAAAAGCGCGTTTCCAATTCCATAAATCATTGAGTCCGCGGTGTGACCCGGTAAAGCCATATACCGAACAATCATCTTGGCAATTCTAATTTTACCGTCTCCAGTTATAACTGTTGTATCATTTTTTGCCACTTCCCAGTCTGCTGCATATATTTTTGGTGAATAGATTTTTCTAAGGGTTCTCAATCCGTGAACATGACTTCCGTGGTTGTGTGTTATTAAAACAGCTGAAAGTTTTAATCCGTTGTCTTCAATTTGAGAAATAATGTCTTCTGTAATTTGTCCGGGATCAACAATGATTGCTTCTTTGGAGTTTTCATTAACAACTACGTAGCAGTTTGAAAATCCGCTTAAATTCAAATCGAAGTATATTTTCATAAAGAAGGTCCTTTATCATTATTATTTACATCTTGTTCTACAGCATCAATTCCTTGTTGTAGGGCGCTGCCTTTTTTATCAAAAATAGCTTCTTTTGTATTTGACATTTTAAAAGAAACATTTGTCCGTGATGAATCAAAAAAGAGGGTTTTCTTTATATTACAATTTCTGAATGAAGTGTTTACCAATGTTGACTGGATGAATCTTGAGTTGAACAAATCTGAATCATCAAAAGACGACTGAAATGCCTTTATTCCATTAAAATTAGCTTGAATCATATCACTACAAGTTAAAAGTGTGTGTGATAATGTACATCCAGAAAATGAAGTGAACATCATGTTGATGTTTTGAAAAAAGCAATCATTGAATATAGAAAAATCAAAAAATGACATTCTTGCTCTCATTCCTGTGGAATGAATATTAGAAAATGTGCAATGTGTGAAATCACAACCATAAAAACTTTTCTTGGATAAATCAATATCTGTAAAAATCAAACCGGAAGCATTTAATCCTATAATTTTTTCATTATTTAAAATATATGAATAAATATCATCTTTTGCCTTTCCTGGATCTGGAATGTGGTCAAGACAGTAGTTCTTATTTTCTGTTATATTTCCATTTTCATCAAAAGTGGAAAGAGCATTGTTGTTGCAAAAATGAACAAGACATTTATTTTGAATAAACATATATAAAGATTAAGATATTAACTAAATAAAATCAATAAATGATAATAAAAATCAAAACTATTGAGAAATTATTTCAATTTGAGTAATATAAAATATGATTTGCTGGAAATGTAAAAAAGAAATAAAAGTTGAAAATGTATGTAGAAGTACAGTTTGTCCTTTGTGTGATGCCGATTTACATTGTTGTAAGAACTGTAATTTCTTTTCACCTGACAGTCATTTTGAATGCAAAGAAACAATAGATGAAAAAATTGTTGAAAAGGATAAATCTAATTTTTGCGATTACTTTAGAGTAAAAGCTGCGATAGGTGGAACAGATTCCAACAATGATAAAAGCAAAAACGCAAAAGATTTATTTAATAGTCTTTTTGGAGTAATATTTTGAAAGTTGATTTTGTGTTTCTTGATTCGGGAACAGGCGGCATTCCATATTTATTGCATTTAAAGAAAAGTCATCCCGAATATTCTTGTGCATATTATGCTGATACTGCAAATTTTCCTTATGGTGAAAAAACTTCATCAGAAATAATAACTTGTGTAATAAAAGATATAGAGAATATTCAGCAAAAATTTAATCCTGAAGTCATTATTATTGCGTGCAACACAATGTCTGTTAATGCCCTTGGTGAAGCTAGAAAAAGATTTCCAAATCAAAAGATTGTAGGCACTGTTCCTGCGATAAAGCTAGCTTCAAGTTTGTCCAATAAAAGAATAATAGGACTTTTGGCAACAAAATCCACTGTTGAAAATCCATACAATATTGAACTCCAACAGAAATTTGCAGCGGATTGTAAGTTGGTGTTGAGGGATGATGCAAAGCTCATTTCGTTTATTGAGCATAATTCGTTTTTAGCAACAAAAGAAGAATGTATAAAAGCCGTAGCACCAGCTGTTGATTTTTTTAGGCAGAATCAATGTGACGTAATAATTTTAGGATGCACTCATTTCCTAAATTTAAGCGACGTTATTCAAGAAGTGGCTGGTAAAGAAATAAAGGTTATTGATTCAAGAGAAGGTGTTGTAAAAAGAGCCTTGTCAATTATTGATGGAAGTTCAATTCAAAAAAGTTCTGAAAAATCAAAATTATATGTTACAGGTTTCACTCAAAAAAAAGACAAAGATGAATATAAATTTATTTGTGATAAAAATGGATTTGAATTAATAGAATAGAAAAGAGGTATATTTTATGAAAAAAATTATTTCAGGAAAAGTTCGTGAAGTTTACGATTTGGAAGATGGAAGAATGATTATCGTTACAACAGATAGAATATCTGCATTCGATGTTATCCTTCCAACAATGATTACTGACAAAGGTAAAGTTTTGAACTCTTTGGCAAATTTTTGGTTTGATTATACAAAAGACATTGTAAAAAACCATATGATTTCAACAGATTTAAAAGATATGCCTAAAGAATTCCAAAAAGATGAATTTGAAGGAAGAACAATTCTTGTAAAAAAATTAAAGATGATTCCTTATGAAGTAATTGTAAGGGGATATATGTTTGGTTCTATGTATGAAGCTTACAAAAAAGGTGAACAATTCTTAGGCCATAAATTTGAAAAAGAATATCAACAGGCAGAAAAACTTGATACACCAATCGTAACTCCTTCTACAAAAGCTCAAGAAGGTCATGATATCAACGTTACAATTGATTACATGAAAAAAGATTTGGGTGAGGAACTTGGTTCTAAAATTGAAAAAACTGCAATTGCAATTTACAACAAATGTTATGAGCACGCATATAAAAACGGAATTATTATTGCAGATACAAAGTTTGAATTCGGTTTGGATGAAAACGGTGAGCTTGTACTTGGTGATGAAGTTCTTACTCCAGATTCAAGCCGCTTCTGGGATTTATCAAAATATAAAGTTGGAACAAGCCCAGCTAGTTATGATAAACAATTTATCCGTGATTGGCTTAAAGATAACAAATTAGCAGGTGATCCTAATATCAAGGAAATTCCACAAGATGTTATTGATACAACAGTTGCTATCTACAAGAGCTGCCAAGAAAAAATCTGTCATAAATAGTTAAAAAATAAAAACCCCAAGAGTTTGAAAACTTTTGGGGTCTTTTTTTATGGAAATGATATTTTATTTTTCCAATCTGTTTCTAATTTCTTGAATGTATTCCCAAGAATTAAGAACTTTTATTGCTTTTGGTGTTGCAATTCTTGCAATATCGCCAGTCATATATCCGTCTTCAATTGTTTGCAATGTGGCTTTTTCCACTTTCTTTGCAAATTCAACTAAATCAGGTGTGTTGTCCAATTCACCGCGTTTTGCCAAAGCTCCAGTCCAAGCAAAAATTGTAGCAACAGGATTTGTTGATGTTTTTTCACCTTTTAGATATCTGTAATAATGTTTTTGAACAGTACCGTGAGATGCTTCGTATTCATATTTTCCATCAGGACTTACAAGTACAGATGTCATCATAGCAAGGCTTCCGCATGCAGAAGCAACCATATCAGACATAACATCACCATCGTAATTCTTTGTAGCCCACATGAATCCGCCTTCACTTCTCATAACTCTGGCAACAGCGTCGTCAATCAATGTGTAGAAGTATTCAATTCCAGCTTTTTCAAATTTTTCTTTATATTCTTCTTCAAAAACTTTTGCAAAAATACTCTTGAAATTTCCATCATAAATTTTTGAAATTGTATCTTTGGCTCCAAACCAAACAGAAATCTTTCTATCAAGAGCATAAGTAAAGCAACAGCGGGCAAAGTTTTCAATTGAATTATCAAGATTATGAATTCCTTGAATTATTCCAGGACCTTTCATGTCCATAATTGTTTTTCTTATTTCTTTTCCATCTGCACCAGTAAAAACAAGTTCTGCCTTTCCTGCACATGGAGTTTTAATCTCACAGTTTTTGTAAATATCACCGTAGGCATGTCTTCCTAAAACAATAGGTTTTTGCCAGCAAGAAACAGTTCCTTTCAAGTTTTTAACAAAAATTGGTTCTCTAAATACAGTTCCATCTAGTTCAGCACGTATAATTCCATTTGGAGAAGGAGTTAGTTGTTTTAAGTGATATTCTTCAACTCTGGCTTGATTACTTGTAATTGTTGCACATTTTACGCCAACTCCAAGTCGTTTGATTGCTTCTGCTGCTTGATAAGTAACCTTATCATCAGAATCGTCTCTGCTTTTTAAGCCCAAATCATAATATTCCGTCTTTAAGTCAATAAAAGGTTCAAAAAGTTCATCTTTGATAACCTTCCACAAAACACGTGTCATTTCATCGCCATCGAGTTCAGCGATAGCATTTTTCATCTGTATCTTAGCCATATGCGAATTATACACAAATTGCAAAGTCGTTACAATATTATTTGGAAGTCAATATATTGAGAGATAATTTGAATTATGATAAACTCCATGAATATTATTTATTAGGAAAAGGTAGAAAATGGAAATGAAACTTTGGAATAAAGGAGCTTATCTTGTTAATGGAAGGCTTTCTGAAAATGCAGGTAATGAAAATCAAAATGAAGCTGCAAAGAAAACTATTGCATACAAAATTCTTTCAAAACATAATACTTCAGGAAATGAAGAAAATTTAAAGATTAAATTTGATAAAATTACATCCCACGACATTACATATGTTGGAATTATCCAAACTGCAAGAGCTTCTGGCCTTGAAAAATTTCCAATTCCTTATGTTTTAACAAACTGTCACAATTCTTTATGTGCTGTTGGTGGAACAATAAATGATGACGACCATATGTTTGGTCTTACTTGCGCTCAAAAATACGGTGGAATTTACGTTCCTCCTCACCAAGCAGTAATTCATCAATATGCAAGGGAGATGATGGCTGAATGTGGAGCGATGATTTTGGGTTCAGACAGCCACACAAGATATGGCGCTTTGGGTACTATGGCGATTGGTGAAGGCGGTGGCGAACTTGCAAAACAACTTCTTGGTAAAACTTATGATGTAAAAAAGCCAGGAGTAATCGCTGTTTATTTATCTGGTTCACCAATTATGGGCGTTGGTCCTCAGGATGTCGCTCTGGCTATAATAAAGGCTGTTTTTAATAACGGATATGTAAAAAACAAGGTTATGGAATTTGTAGGACCAGGTGTTAAAAATCTGAGTGCGGATTTCCGTATCGGTGTTGATGTAATGACTACAGAAACAACTTGTCTGTCTTCAATTTGGGCAACTGATGAGAAGATTGAACAGTGGTATTCAATTCATGGTAGAGAAGGTGCATACAAAGAACTCCAACCTGAAGAAGGCGCATATTACGACGGGGCAATTGAAATTGATTTGGATTCTATCAGACCGATGATAGCTTTACCATTCCATCCTTCTTGCGCTTATGAAATAGACGAAGTGAATAAAAACTTGATGGATATCCTTTAACAAACAGAAAACAGGGCTAAAGTAAGCTTTGGTGATAAAGTTCAGTATTCATTAAAAGATAAAGTTATTGATGGAAAACTATATGTCGACCAGGGAATTATCGCCGGATGTGCTGGTGGTGGATTTGAAAACATTTGTGCAGCCGCTGATATTCTGAAAGGCAAGGATACAGGAAACGGAAAATTTGTTTTAAGTGTTTATCCTGCTTCTATGCCTGTTTATATGGAACTTATGCGAAATGGAGCTTTTGCTACATTGATTGATACTGGAGCCGTTGTAAAGACAGCTTTCTGCGGACCTTGTTTTGGTGCTGGCGACACTCCTGCAAACGGTGCGCTCAGTATTAGACATTCAACAAGAAACTTCCCTAACAGAGAAGGTTCTAAGATTCAAAACGGACAGCTTTCTTCAGTTGCATTGATGGACGCTCGTTCAATTGCTGCTACAGCTGCAAATAAAGGATTCTTAACAGCTGCAACAGAATATGATAGCGAATACAGCAATAAAAAATACTTCTTTGATAAAACAATCTATGAAAAGAGAGTTTATGATTCAAAAGGAGTCGCTCATCCGGAAGTAGAGATTCAATTTGGACCAAACATCAAAGACTGGCCAAAAATGAATCCTTTGACAAATGACTTGTTATTAAAAGTTGTTGCAGAAATTCATGATCCAGTTACAACTACAGATGAATTGATTCCATCTGGTGAAACTTCATCGTTCCGTTCAAATCCTTTGGGATTGGCAGAATTTACATTGTCAAGAAAAGATCCTACTTATGTTGGAAAAGCAAAATCTGTCAGAGACAGAACTGATGATGTTCAAAAAGAAATTGATAATGTTTCAAAAATATTAAGTAAGAAATATAGCAGTTTTGATGTAAAAAATGCCGGTGTCGGTTCAACAATCTATGCTGTAAAACCAGGTGATGGTTCTGCAAGAGAACAGGCTGCTTCATGTCAGAAAGTTTTAGGTGGATGGGCTAACATTGCTTGTGAATATGCTACAAAACGTTATCGTTCAAACCTGATCAACTGGGGAATGCTACCATTCTTGTATAAGGGCGGAGATAAAGACGCTTCTTCAAAACTTCCTTTTGCAAACGGAGACTATATCTTTATCCAAAATGTAAAGCAAATGGTTGAAGACAAGGCGGAATCTGTAAAAGCTTATGCTGTAAAAGAAGACGGAACTGTGAATGAATTTGAACTTACTCTTGGTGATTTAACTGATGATGAAAGAAAGATTATTTTGAGCGGTTGTTTAATTAATTTTTACAAACATAACTAATAAATCATTTTACTTGCATATTTTTGCATAAAGATGTATACAATATGTATAAATATGCAATTTTAATTAAATAGAGGTATTATTATGGCAAAAGACAAAGTTGTTTTAGCTTATTCCGGCGGACTTGATACAACAGTTATCATTCCTTGGCTTAAAGAAAATTATGATTATGATGTAATTGCTGTTTGTATTGACGTTGGTCAAGGTGACGATTGGGCGGCTATAAAAGGAAGAGCCTTAAAAACTGGTGCTTCTGCTTGTTACGTTGTAGATGCAAAGCAAGAATATATTGAAGAATATATTTGGCCTGCATTAAAAGCAAATGCAATTTATGAAGATGAATATCTTTTAGGTACATCAACAGCTCGTCCTTTAATTGGAAAAATTCTTGTTGAATATGCAAGACAAGAAGGTGCTGTAGCAATTTGTCACGGTGCAACAGGTAAAGGAAATGACCAAGTGCGTTTTGAATTAGCCATAAAAGCTTTTGCTCCAGATTTAAAAGTAATTGCAGCTTGGCGTGATTCTAAATGGAATATGGACAGCCGTGAAGCAGAAATTAAATATCTTGAAGACAGAAATCTTGAAGTTCCAATGAAGAAAGATCAGTCATATTCTCGTGATGAGAATATTTGGCACTTAAGCCATGAAGGTTTGGAATTAGAGAAGACAGAAAACGAACCAAATTACAAACATATGCTTCAAAATACAACAGTTCCAGAAGAAGCTCCTGATGGAGGTGAATACGTTACAATCGACTTTGAAAAATGAATTCTTTGGATTTATTAAACGAATTGAACAAAATCGGCGGCAGAAATGGTGTTGGTTTGGTTGATATTTGTGAAAATCGTTGTGTTGGAATGAAATCAAGAGGTGTTTATGAAACTCCAGGTGGAGCAATCTTATATGCAGCTCACAGAATGATGGATCACTTATGTTTGGATAGAGACACTTATCACTACAAACAGCAAGTATCTCTTAAAGTTGCAGAATTGATTTACGATGGTAAATGGTTCACAACTTTAATGGATTCTTGTATGGCTTTTGTTGATAAGACAGAAGAAACTGTAACAGGTTGGGCTAAAGTTAAATTAATTAAAGGCGCAATCCGTGGAGCTGGTTCTGGATCTAAATACTCATTGTACAATGAAAGTATTGCATCTTTCACAACAGGTGAACTTTATGACCACAAAGATGCTCAAGGTTTCATAACTTTGTTTGGACTTCCATTAAAAGTTAGAGCTATGATGGAACAAAAAATAGGTGAAGGACAAGCTATTCTAGAAAGCAAATCTTTCAAAAAAAGACCTACTGAGTAAGTCGAATATAATAATTTAGTTTATTAAATGCACCTTCGTTTTGAGGGTGCATTTATTTTTTATGGTGAATCGAACAATGTCAGATACAAAGCAAATCCCCGCTAGAATAGATAAAGCAATTTTTGAATATAAAATGATAGAAGATGGCGACAAAATCTTGATTGGAACTTCAGGTGGCAAGGATTCAACTTTATTAGTCAATTATTTTTCCAACAGAATGAAAAGAAAAAATGTAAACTTTTCGTATGAAGCTCTTTATATTCATTCTGATTTTGCTCCCGATTTTCCTTCTGAAATTAGAGATTTGTACAAAGAGTGGGATGTTCCTTTTTCTACATTGAAGTGTGATATTATCAGCCGTTTGAAAAAAAATGAGAAAATGAACTGTTGGTGGTGTTCCACTCAAAGACGTACTGAATTGTTAAACTATGCAATTCAAAATGGATTTAATAAAATTGCTTTAGGTCACCATATGGATGACATCCTGGAAACTTTTATTATGAATATGTTGAATAAAGGAAATCTTTCTACAATGATACCTTGTTTCAAGTATGAAAAATATCCAGTTAGTGTGATAAGGCCTTTGTGTTATATTCCAGAAAATATGATTGTTGATTATATGGCGGAAAAAGGTTATTCAAAATATACATGTACTTGTTCTTATCAAGATAATTCTGGAAGGAAAGAAGCAAGACATTTAATTTCTGTATTAACCGGCAATAGTCAAAAAAAAAGAGAAATGATGTTCAAATCTCTTCAAAATGTAAAAACTGATTATCTACCATAATGGATTGAGGTTTTTATTTTCAATCCATTATAAGTATAAAATCTATTTGATGTTTTCTTTGATGAACTTTAATTTTAAATCCTTCAATTCTTCTGTAATAGAAACTTTATAAATATGAGGATTCAAGATTCTTTTATATGATTCATCAAAAGATTCAAGCTGTCTTTCAACATTTGTTCTACTTAAAACCAATTGTTCAGAATCAGGGAGTCTTTGTGATGTGCGTTTTCCTTGTTCAATTCGTTTTTTTAGCAAAGGCACAATTTTTGATGTTTTAAATGTGAATTGTCTATAGTCAACCATAGGGTGGTAGAATCTATATTCTTTTCCTTCTTCTAGAATTTCACCATCAAGAGCTAGAACATCAGCTGCGGCCATTCCGTTGTTGTCGTAGAGTCTGAACACGTTTTTAACGCCGGGATTTGTTGTTTTTGCAGGATTGTCAGAGAACTTCATTGCTGGAATAATCTGATCTGTTTCTTTATCATGTCTTGCGGCTAGTTTGTAAACTCCAGTGAAAGAAGACTCATTTCCGCCTGTAACCATGTGTGTTCCAACACCCCAACTGTTGATTGGAGCATTTCCTGCTACAAGTGTTGTAATAATTTCTTCTGTTAATTCATTTGAAACACTGATTTTGGCTTGTGGGAATCCAGCTCTATCTAATTCTTTTCTATCTTCTCTTGTTAAATATGAAATATCACCAGAATCAAGGTGAACATCAAAGTTGTAGCCTTTTTTCACCAATTCGCCGACTGCAATTATTGCATTCTTGATTCCAGATTTTAGAGTGTCGTATGTATCAATTAGGAAAACTGAATTTTCAGGATAGATTTGAGCATATTCTCTAAAAGCTTCAAGTTCTGAAGTGTGGGACATAATCCAAGAGTGGGCCATCGTTCCCATTACAGGAATTCCATATTTTTTACCAGCGAGCGTATTCGATGTTCCTGCGGCTCCACCAATAAAAGCAGCTCTTGTTGCACTCATCGCGCCATCTTGTCCTTGGGCACGTCTAAGTCCGAATTCCATAATAGGGGCTTTTTTTGAAGCAAGCCAGATTCTGGCAGTTTTTGTTGCAATCAAACTTTGAAAGTTTACGTGATTCAATACAAGGCCTTCAAGAATTTGTGCTTCAATTAAATTTGCATGAATACGAATCAATGGTTCTTGAGGGAAAATAATTGTTCCTTCATCCATTGTATAAACATCACCAGTAAAGTGAAAATCTTTTAGATAGTTTAAAAATCCTTCTTCAAATATTTTCTGTTCTCTTAAATATTCAATATCTGAACTACTAAAAGAAAAAGAAGTGATTATATCAAGTAAAGTTTCGTTACCTGCAAGAACTGAAAATCCGCCATTAAAAGGGTTTTTTCTAAAAAACATATCAAATACAACCATTTGATTCATGTCTTTTTTCCAATAACCTTGAGCCATTGTTAATTCGTAAAAATCAGTGAATAAAGCACTTTTTATAGTGAAATCATCATCTAACACATCCATAAAATAAATCTCCTTTTTATATGAATATATATTGGGGGATTTTTTTTGAGTCTGTGTCCAGCATCTGTCCGCAGCCTTCTATTCCCATTTAAATCAAATATAAATATATACTTTTTTAATGATAGTGTCAAAATTGCTATTTTTTGTATGGACGCTTGCAGAAAGTGTATGTTGCCCAGGCTCCCAAGTATTTGCCGAATAAATGACTTCCAAATGCTTCTATCTTCCATTTAAAAGAATAAATTGCTGATTTTTTGCCTTTATAAGCTCTTTTTAAACAATGTTTTACAACTTTTGAAGCATCAACACCGTGTTTTACTTCTTTCCTTGCACCATTTGAAGCCACATTTGCAAATTCTGTAGAAACAGGACCGGGACATAGTGCGCAAACTTTTATTCCTTTGTGTTTTAATTCTGCTGCCAAAGCCATTGTAAAACTTAGAACATAAGCTTTAGAAGCTCCGTAGACTGCAAAATTTCCCAACGCCCAAAAAGAAGCCATACTTGCTGTATTAATTATTACAGAGTCATTCTTCATATATGGAATTGCTATTCCTGTTATTCCTGTTAATGCCATACAATTTAGATCAACCATATCAAGTTCTTTATTCAGCTCAGTGTCAAAAAAAGGTCCGTATGTGCCAAATCCTGCATTGTTAATTAACAATCTGATGTTCAAGGAATTGTTGTTGCTCAATAGTTCTTCATTTCGTTTTTCTAGTTTCTCTTTGAGTGAAAAAATTCCTTCTCGTGTGGATATGTCCAAAGGAATTGATTTGTATTTATCTGAATTTGTGTCTGAATTCAATTTGGATGAAATTTCATCAAGATTTTCCTTTCTACGGGCAATAATCCAAACTTCATCATATTTATCTGAAAGTGATATTTGATTGGCAAATTCTTTTCCCATTCCAGAACTTGCACCTGTAATAATAGCTAAATTAATCATTTAAAAAATATAGCATAAAATTGTCATAAAATAAATAAAAGTATTAAACAAGAGCAAAAAATGAATTAAAATAAGATATGAAGAAAATATTGTTTATCTGCCTGCCGTTATTGTTAATTTCTTGTACTAATAAAGAGAAAATCCAAAATACAAAGGATTTGAGAAATCATGAAAATGGAAGACAAGGCAAGGAATATATTGAATTAGTTAATAAACAAAAAGAAGATTCAATCAATCAATACATAAATCAATTGTCTTTGGAAGAAAAAATCTCCCAACTTTTCATAATTAATATTGATGGTGATGAAAAATACAAACCGATTGAATTAGCAAGCAAGGTAAATCCTGAGCAAAAAGGGGAGCGATACTTGATTCCAGGTGGATATCTTTTCTTTTCTTTTAATATTTCTGATGAAAAAGAAAAACTTTCTCAGTTTATAAATTCTATTTCTGACTATTGTAATCAAAATAATTATGTTCCTCCATTTTTATCTGTAGACCAGGAAGGTGGTGAAGTCTGCCGTTTAAGAAATGTAACAACATATCTGCCTTCTCAAAAAAAAGTAGGGGAGACATATTCTTTAGAAGACGCTTATACTTTGTATGAAAACCAAGGCAAGGAGATGAAAGAGCTTGGTTTCAATATGAATTTTGCACCTGTAACAGAAGTTATAAACGATAGTAATAAAGATTTTTTTGGTAGCAGGAGTTTTGGGGATTATTAAAAAACTTTAGATTATTCAAATAGCTGTATAAGTGCCTATAATCAAAATAATATCGGATGCGTAATCAAACATTTTCCAGGAAACACCAATACAGACCCGCATTCAGGTTTACCAGAGATAAAGCTTTCCGAAGCAGAACTGAATGAATCAATCAAACCTTTTTACCAGATTATAAAATCAAATCCTGCAGGTGTGTTGATGTCCCATGCCAGAACTTCAGCTTATGATTCAAAAAATCCAGCCTGTCTTTCTTATTTTTGGGTTACAGAAAAACTTAGAAATGAGATGAACTACAATGGAATTATTTTTTCAGATGATATTTTCATGAAGGCTCTGAAGGACAACGGTTACCCTCAAAATGAAGCCGTCATTATGGCGTTGAATGCCGGTATTGATTGCATAATGATAAGTGAGAAACGTTTTGCAGAACCATGTTCCATAATTTATGAAAAAGCGCTTGCTGACAATAATTTTTTAGAAAAAATCAACAAATCAGTAAGAAGAATAATTGATTATAAGATAAACTCTGGAATTCTAATAATGAATGATTATAACGGAATTTATAAAATAGAAAACAAACGGTAGAAATATGAAACAGAATAAAGAAAATAACAAAGGTAAAGAGGGTTTTGATTCATATTATAAAAGCCTTTATGCAGACAGGTGGGAAACTTTAAGAGATTGTTTTTTTAAAGAAAATGACGCTTTGGAATGGAAATCTGAAGGTAGTGAAAAATCATATTTCTTGGATTCTGCAAGTGTTTATGCAAGTTTGTGTATTCCTCTTGATGGGGCAAAGAAAATACTTGATTTATGCGCCGCTCCTGGTGGAAAAACGCTTGTTCTCTCTTCTAGGATGGATGAAGACGCCGTTTTATATTCAAATGAGCGTTCTTTTGACCGTATGAACAGACTTTTGAATGTTGTAAGAACTTGTACACCGGAACAAATACGTGAACGGATAAAGGTTTCTTGTGGTGATGGAGCAATTTGGTGTAAAAGGGAAAGCGAATGTTATGAAAGAATATTGCTTGATTCGCCATGTTCTTCCGAGCGTCATGTTCTAACAAGTGAAAAATATTTGAACGATTGGTCTTTATCAAGGATAAAAACTGTTACCATGGAACAGTGGGCTTTGTTGTCATGTGCATATAGGTTGTTAAGTGTGGATGGATTTTTGCTCTATTCTACGTGTGCTATTTGTCCAAAAGAAAATGAAGAAATGATAGAAAAATTATACAAAAAATATAACAAAGATGGTGATTCCTTTTCTATCGTAGAGACAACTCCAGATTTTAAAAGCGTTGAAAATAATATTAAGATGAATGATTTAATCATAGAAAAAGCAAAATATGGTAACTACATATTGCCAGATAAGAACAACGGTTCTGGTCCTATATATTTTATTCTTATAAAGAAAAATAAATCATGTTTTTAAGTAGAAAATATTGATTTTTTGTTTTTAATATAGATAATAATTGTTAAGGATTTTTTAAATGGAACAAATTGAACAAGGTGATAAAAAGTTAGAAAGAATAATAGAATTAGAGAAGCAGCTAGGAGAAATTCAAGATGCTGATGTTTTATTAGAAAGAATTCTTACAGAAACAAGAAATATTGTAAATGCGGATGCTGGTTCAATTTATGTTACAGATGGTAATAAATTAAAAATAAAATATGCCCAAAATGATACTCATTTAAAAGAATTGGCACCAGGTTTTAAATTGCCTTACACTGTTTTTTCTTTTTATATTGATGAAAAATCTGTTTGTGGATATGTTGCTAAAACTGGAAAACCATTAAATATTAAGGATGCATATAAGATTCCTGAATCAAAACCATACAAATTTAATAAAAATAGTGACATTACAACAGATTATAGAACTAAATCCATATATACATTCCCTCTAAAAATGGCAAACGGCAAATTATTGGGAATTTTACAAATCATAAATGCAAAAGATGAAAATGGAAAAGTAATTTCATTTGATAAAGAAGCCGAGTTGATAATCGCTCATTTTGCTTCAAGTGCTATTCAAGCCTTGCAACATGCATATTTAACTAGCAATATGGTTAAACGAATGTTGAAAATGGCTGAATTTAGGGATCCAAAAGAAACTTATTTTCACGTACAAAGGGTTTCTTCATATTCTCTTGAAATCTATGATAGATGGGCTTTTAATCATAATATTCCAGAACAAGAACGCCATAAATATAGGGATTGTCTAAAAATTGCAGCAAAATTTCATGATGTAGGAAAAGTTGGAATCTCTGATGTTATCTTGAAGAAAGAATATCCTCGTTTAACAGAAGATGAAAGGGATATCATGAAATGCCATACTTGTATTGGAGCTCAATTATTTGATCCTCCAGAGTCTTTTTTGGATGAAATGTCAAAAGATGTAACACTTCATCACCACGATAGATGGGATGGTGGAGTGGCAGGATATCCTGGAAATATCAGGCTTGATGAATTCTCCATAAATGAAGAGATTATTCCAAAAGGATTAAGCTCTTTATCAGGAACAGATATTCCATTATCTGCAAGAATTGTAGCTGTAGCAGATGTATTTGATGCTTTAAGTCATAAAAGGTGTTATAAACCGGCTTGGTCATTGGATGATTCTTTTACAGAAATACAAAATAATTCTGGCTCACAGTTTGAC
>CAYFND010000016.1:16610-18410 GCA_964344405.1 uncultured Treponema sp.
AGCCTTTATGCAAGTTAAAGACAGAATTTGTTCAATTCAAATGGAATTCCAAGACTAAAAAATATGTTTGTCAAAAAGTTTTTTTATTGTTCTATCAAAGCAATCAGAAAACTTTTTGAATTTTTTTTCATCATAGCCTTCGTTGTGGTGTTTTGATAATCCTATTGATGAAAGTTGAAGATTAAAATCTCTTTCAGAAAGCAATTCCTTTATATTTTCTTTAGTAAAAGAAGTTCCCCTGTCATTAATTGCACTTATATCTTTTTCTACAAGTTTTGATGCAAAAACAATGTCTTTTGTGATGACCAAGTCAAAAGGTTGTACGTTTGAAAGAATGTAATCATCTGCGGCGTCTTTTTCAGCAGGACAAACAATCATTTCAAACGGATATCCCCAAGTTGCCTCAATTTTTTTGTTTGCAACAAAAGTCACTTTTATATTCAATTTTTCAGCATATTTTGTAGTATGATTTCTAACTTTAAGAGGGCATGAATCTGCATCAACCCAAATGTGTATTGTATTCAATTAAAGTACCTTATTGATTTTTTCAATCATTTCTAGAGTTCTTTTTTCAACTTCAGATTCTTCTTCAGAATTTATCTTTTTTTCTACAGGGATTTGGTTTGAATTTTCGTGAATAAGTTTATTTGATTTTTCTTTGTACAGCTCATCACATAACATTAATCCAGATAAGATGGAAACTTGTAGAGAAGAGTTGATTGAATTGATTTTACTTACGTCTTCTGTAATTTTTTTGTAATATCCAAGAAGTTTTTCTAGATATTCACTATCTTCATTTGTTTGAATTGTGAATGAAGTTCCAAGAAGATCTATATGAAGTTTTCCCATTAAAAAATATCAAATCCTAATTCGTCTTGATTGTTCTCAGGATCATTATCCTGAACGTCTTCAGAAATATCGTCGTTTTGAATATTATCAGTTGATGGAACATCAGCTAATAAATCAAAATCTTGGTTTTGTGTTTGATTTGTATCTTCAACAATCGGTTCTGTTGGGATGTCAGTTTGTTCAGTTGTAGTAGGTTCTTCGATTATTGTTGTTTCGTTGGTTTGATTTTCAATTTCAGAAACTTGTGAATTGTCTTCTGAAATATTAGTTTCTTCTTTAACAGTTGTATTTTCTACTGGTAAAGATTCTTCTTTAGACTCAGTTGAAGATGATATAACGTCATTTTCAATTTTGTCCAAATTATTTAAAGCGCTTAATATGCCACTCTCGATCAAATCTCGTTCTTGTTGAAGGGTAGTAAGTAACTCCGTTTTGCTTGAAAGTGCGTTTGTGAGCTCTAAACATCTACTGCGTAGAGCATCGCTTTCTGCTTCCAACTGTTTTATTTTTAAAACAGCACTTTCTACCTTTTGTTCAAGTAATTTGACCTGATCGAGTGTAATCATATTACTAAGCCTTTAATGCCTTTTTTGCAGCTTCAACAACTGTTTTGAAAGCAACTGGATCTTCAATAGCCATATTAGAAAGAGCCTTGCGGTTCAATTTAATACCTGCTTTGTTTACTCCGTCTATAAAACGAGAGTAAGTAAGTCCTTCTTCTCTAACAGCTGCATTAATACGTGCAATCCAAAGAGTACGGAATTCGTGCTTTTTGTCATGACGATCTACATAAGCATGGTTTAATGCTTTTACTACAGCATCTTTAGCTGGTTTATAATTTGACTTTCTATCGCCGATAAAACCTTTAGCAAGTTTTAAAATCTTTGCACGGCGATTCTTTCTTTTTGTTCCATCTATTGCTCTTGACATATCTTACCTCATTAACCGTAT
>CAYFND010000016.1:18420-30668 GCA_964344405.1 uncultured Treponema sp.
CTGTAGCACGTAGCTGTCTCTTTCTTTTTGGAGAACGCTTTGTCAAAATATGGCGAAGGTTCATTTTCTTGTGTTTAACTTTACCAGTACCAGTAAGCGAATAACGCTTAGCTGCTGATTTTTTTGTTTTCATTTTAGGCATCTTATAACCTCTAATTATTTTACGGCTTTTGCAGATATTGTCATTGACATATTTCTACCGTCCATAGCGGCCGGTTTCTCAATGACATACGCCGAAGTAAGCCTTTTTAGAACTTCATTCAGAACTTCAAAACCAAGTTCGGTATGAGCAAGTTCACGTCCGCGGAAACGGATTGTTACTTTTACTTTATCGCCTTCGTCTATAAATTCCTGTATATGCTTAGCTTTCGTATCAAGATCGCCTGAACCAATTTTTGGTTGCATACGAATTTCCTTGATTTTTAATACTTTCTGATTTTTCTTGGAATCACGGAGTTTCTTTTCCTGTTCAAATCTGTATTTACCGAAATCTAGAATTTTACAAACTGGTGGATTAGCATTTGGTGAAACTTCAACAAGGTCGAGATTCCTTTCCTTAGCCAAATTTAGTGCTTCTAAAGTTGATACTATGCCAGATTGGTTTCCTTCATCATCAATAAGTCTGATTTCGCGTACACGAATCATTTCGTTAATTCTTAGGCCCTTATTGTTGTTATTATTACTGTATGCCAACTATCCTCCTAGTGTTATAAAACACTTTTTACATATAGCGTATTTTTATAGTATACAATAAATATGCTTTGGATGTCTATATTAAGAAAAAGAAAAATTGAAAATTGATAATAAATAAAGAACAATTCGACATTATTACAAAAAAAAGTATAATGAAAACATGGCAGAATTCATATCAACATTTACTACAGGTTTTAGTGAACTTGTAGAAGAAGATTTACCTAAAAAGATTAAAGGTATAAAAATATTAAACGTTTTCGACGGTTTAATACACTACAAATTTGATGGAAATTCAAGGGATTTATCAAAATTAATTTATTTTAACAATACATTTTTTGTGATAAAAAGTTGTGTTTCAAAGAATATGACATTTCCACAACTTGTGAATAATGTAGCGAATCAAAAATCATACTATTTAATTAACAAAGGTTCTTTTAGAGTTAGATTTATACAGGAAAATCAATTTTCAAAAGTTGATAAGAATATATCAAAAAAAGCAGAAGAAACTGTATTACGTAATTCAAAACTAGTTTTGGACAGGTTGTCACCATCAACAGAAATCTGGTATTCAATTAGAAGGGAAGGGTTTGCATTTTGCGGACAATTAGTTTTTAAAAGAGAGTTTACAGAAAAAAACTTGCATAAAGGTGAATTAAGGCCTGAAGTTGCATATTTTATGAGTGCTTATGCTGAAGATATAAATCAAAAGGTTGTGATGGATTGTTTTGCCGGTTATGGTTCAATTCCCACTCAAATTGTTAAAAACTATGATTATCAGAAATTGATTATAAATGATATCTCTAAAGAAATCGTCGAGCTGCTAAAACAAAGAAAAGATTTGCAAAACGATAAAATAATTATTTATGAGAAAGATGCTTTTAATTTGACTGAAGTTGAAGATGAATCTGTTGATGTTATAATTACTGATCCACCGTGGGGTTATTACGAGGATATTGGGGATATAAAGGCGTTTTATTGTAAGATGTTCACCTCTTTTAAGAGGATGCTAAAGAAGGATGGAAGGATAATTTTGTTATCTGCAAGGGTAGATGAATTGCTAAAGGCTTCAACAGATGAAGGCATAAAGATTAACAGAAGTTTGCATACTTTGGTAAATGGAAAAAAAGCTTCTTTATTTGATATGAGCTTATAAAAAAAAGTGCGTCTGTAAAATTAATTTTATTTACAGATGCACTTTTGGACAAATTAAAAAATAAATGTAATTTTAGTTTTCTTCATATAGAAAAGCTGGATAATTACAGTGATTTGTAAGTTTGTTGTAGATATTTAAAGGAATTCCGATTTTTGACGCAGCTTCACTTTCTTTAACTGATGTAAATGATGTGAGTATAGAGCTTAATAAAGTTGTTTTAGCTTCATAAGAATAATATTTTACGCTAACATCTTTTGAAAATGATTCAAAATCAATCATATCTTTAATTGTGTTGTCAAAATTATCTATGTTGTCAATTAATCCGTTGTTCAAGGCTTGTTTTGCAGTGTAAACGCGACCATCAGCTAATGATACAACTTTAGAAATAGGCATATCTCTGCTGTTGGAAACTATAGCTGTGAATTGTTCATAAGATTCATCTGCAATGTCTTGAAGAATTTTTCTCTGTTCTTGTAGTTGCCCATGTTCTTATTTTTGCCTGTATGAATAGTTTCTGTCTTAATTCCTATGTTTTCAAGAAGTTTTGTTACATCAAAAGACTGTCCGGAAATAACACCGATAGAGCCTGTAAGCGTGTTTCTATTTGCATAGATTTTATTTGCTGAACAAGCGATGTAATATCCACCGGAAGCAGCCATTGATTGTAAATAAGCATACACCGGTTTTCCTGATGTTTTATAATCTTGTAATGCAAGATAAGCTTCATCAGATTCATAAACTGTTCCACCAGGTGAATCAATTCTAAGAATCAAACCGACATTCTTTTTGTCAGCTTTCATATCTCTTATTTTTTCTAACAGCCAAGGTTGGTTATATGTATTATTGCTATATTCAATAGTTCCTGTGATATCAAGAACTCCAATATATTTGTTACCGATTGAAATTCTTGATGATGTTGAAGAATTATCATTTACAGAAAAAATAGAAAATATTCCTCCTGCAACTACAAGAAGAACAAGGATAATACAAATAAATAAACCTGATTTATAGTTTTGAGATTTCATCTAGTTCAAATCCTCAATCTTAATTTTTCCAGTTTCAATAGCATCTTTCATCATTGCGTGGTAAGCGTTTGTAAATGACATTTCTATATAAGGAGTTACCCACAAACCAACAATACCAAATGTTATTCCCGATAGAATTATCCAACCTAAGAAAGTTAAAGACATAAGAAAAAGTTCACCTTTATAACCTTTTGTAATAATCATACTGATTTTCATTGCCTTTGTAACAGAAACGTTTTCATATTCGTTGATGATGTAAATCATTTGAGAATAAGCTATAGCTTTGATAATACCTGGAATTATTAATAGCAAAGACCATAGGAATACCCATAAAGTCTGCCATAGACTGATAAGGATTGCTCTTCCCCAACCATTAAAACCTTCTAGGAAGTCTTTGAATGAAACTGGATCTGGAGAACGAGACATTTTCAAATATAATCTTGTTGCAGCAAAGGCAAAAACAGCTTCAACAATGAAGTCAATTATTGAGAATATAAAAGTTGAACCGCTTGGTGCTACAGTTGAGAATACATCGTAATTTCCGTTAAAAAATTCTTGCCACAAATTGAAGTTCAAATATTGATTGTTGATTGTTGACTGAAGGATTGTTCCAATAATTGTAATAAATAGTGTCATGAGGACAGGTGTCGCCCATCTGTTCTTTAATTGTTCCTTGGCAAAAGCCTTGTACTTTTTTCTTTCAAACATAAATTTCTCCTAATGTTTTTATCTGATAATAAATATAGATTTTAATATTTTTTCAGTATTAAACTAAAAACAGGTATTGTCAATCTTTGTTTAGCATATCGCTGTAATATCTTTTTTCTATATTATCTATTGGAATGTTGCAGTTGTTGAGGATTTCTTCTTCTAGTTTTTTTATTTTTAACACTGTTGGCTCATCATCTTGATCTGTAACAACTTCTATTTCTAAAAAATCACCCAATGGTGGAACATTGCATAATTCTATATGGATTGTAAAACAGTCTTTTTGCATATTCCAATGTTCAATAATCTTTTCTTTCTTTAAGGAGAGGGTGCCTCCTAAATCAGAAAAAAATACAGCCAATGCTTTATCATCATCAACTAAACATTCATTTTCATCATTTACTTCTATAAAAACATTATCTTTTCCTTGGAGCAATTCTTTTCTTTTATAGGTGAAATAAGTTTTTTGAGTTGTCTCTCCGTTTAAAAATGATTCTTCTTTTCTAATTCTAACTGAAATATATTTTTTTTCATTATTTGTTGTAGGTATATGGAAGTAATTATCATTTTTGTGGAGTTTTCCTAAATATGTTGCTGTTTGGTTTAATTTTGAAATTACTTCTGCCTTATTGTAAACGTGGGCTTTTAATTCGATTTCTTTCATGCTTTGAGTATAGAATTATTTTAAATAAAAAAAAAGTTGAAAAACCTCACACGTTTTTCAACTTTTCAGTAAACAAAGACACTAATCACAGGCGTCTGGATGTCTGTCGCCCGTTACAATGTTCATATTAATTATCGGAGGAAATAGCAAAGCCTTTAGTAAAATTTGAAAAAAAATGCAAATATAACAATTAATTTTTTTTAACAGAAATTCGTAATATTGCTTTTGAAAAAATTAATTTATTTATCTTGACTAATGTTATTATTTTTAAGATTATGTTACTTCATATGAGAGTTAATGTTATAAATCGTGTATATTTAGAATCTCTTTCCTTCAGTGATTTAGTAAGGTTAGCAGATGAATATGGTATTGATGTTCCTGATTCATTGGATAGACGCTTTTTGATTGAAGAATTAATAGAAACTTCAAAAGAAGAATTATCAACCAGTGAAAGTATGATTGTTACTTCCCAAAATGATGATTTATCAGAGTCTGAAAATAAACTTCCAAAAAATTATAACGAAACTCAAATCAATTGTGTTTTAAGGAATCCATCTTGGGGTTTTGTATTTTGGAATATCAGAGATGCTGATTTACGTGAAATAAAATCCATTCCGGGTTCTTCATTGATGTTGAGAATAATTGCTCTTAATGATTTATCAAAGCCAGAAACAGAAGAGTCTTTTGAAGTAAAAACGGTATCATCTGTTCAAGAACAATATGTACTCCTTCCACAAGATAAAAAATATATTAAAATAGAGCTTGTTTGTGTAGCACCAGGTTTGAAGAAAATATTATCTATTTCTCCAGTTGTGACAATTCCTCAGGGGTCATCTTATGTAAGTGATTTACAACTTGGAAGGGATTCTGAGTTCCCGGAAATAATCAAATTGTCTGGTATGGATAAAATATTATTAAATCAATATAAAAATCAAAAACATTCTTTTTAGGCTGAGAGTAGAAAAATGAAAAACAAATTATCATTAATAATTAAAGCAAGTCAAGATTTTGTTAGACATACAGATGATGATAAAAATCTCTATATTCCCCAGATGAATGCTCTTTTTGAATCAATTTCCAAAATTTATATACCTTTATTGAATATGGTTGAAGCTTTGGAAACTGATAATATTCCTTGTCAGTTTGGTTTAGTCCTTCCACCTGTTCTTTGTACAATGCTTGAAGATGAAATTATTCAAGATGAATATATTTTGTGGCTTGATAAAAGAATTGAATTGGGCTTAAAGGAAAAAGACAGAGCTTCTGATGATGAAAAAACTTTAGCTATTATTGATAGAACGATAAATGAAAATAAAGAGCTTAAAAAATGCTTTATAGAAAAATATAAAAATAGATTGATAAAATCTTTTTCTGAATATCAACGCAAGGGTTTTATTGAAATTTTAGCTACAGCTGGAACAGATATTTTTATGCCTCATTATTCAGATATGAAGGAAATAATTACTGCTCAAATTGAAACGGGGCTGCATTCTTATAAAAACTGTTTTAGTGAACTTCCTAATGGATTTTGGCTTCCAGAACTTGGATATACTCCAGGGGTTGAAAAATTAATCAAAGCTTATGGTTTTTCTTATACAGTTTTAGATTCAAGAAGTTTTTTACTTTCAGAGACTGTTCCTCCAAAAGGTACATTTTATCCGTCTAGGGCTGAAAATTCTTTAGTTTTATTTGCTAAAGATGCTGATATGGATGATGAAATTTATGGTGAAAATGGTTTTATCAACAATAAAGTGTACAGAAATGAAAATAGTGATATAGGTTTTGAACTTCCTTTAGAATCATTGTTGCCTGTAACAGAAAACTGCCAGGAAAGATTTTCAACTGGTTATAAATATTTGAATAAAGAATTCGATAAAAAATCAATTTATGATGAAGAAAAGGCTTTTGCTCAAAGTTGTATAGATGCCAAGAAGTTTTTGGAATTAAAGTCTATAAAAATGAATAAAGCCCAAGAATTGATTGAAAATGTTGATTTTGTTTCTACAGTTTGTACAATCAATGCCGCTGATTTTTTTGATAAATGGCATGAAGGTATAAACTGGATTGAAAATCTTTTTAGAAATGCCTCTGAATACAGTATTCAAATGGTTAGTTGTTCTGAATTAATTGAAAATCAATATTCTTTAGATAAAATTTATCCATACTATGCTTCTTCAGCTGGAATGGGTTATGGTGAAAATCTACTTTCTGGAAAAAACAGCTGGATGATTCGCTATATTAGAAAAGCTTGTGAAAGAATGACTGATTTGGCTGATAGATTTCCAAATGATACCGGACTAAAGACAAGACTTTTAAACATCGGTGTTAAAGAAATAATGATTGCCCAATCTCTAAATTTGGCAAAAATGATTGATGATGGAGTTTTTGCAGAATTTGCAGAAAAACGTTTTAAGGATTCAATTATTGCTTTTACGACTGTTTTTGATTCGTTGGGTTCAAACACTGTAAGTACAGAATGGCTTACAACTTTGGAAAACAAAGATTCTATTTTCCCTTGGAT
This sequence comes from uncultured Treponema sp., assembly GCA_964344405.1. Lineage (GTDB taxonomy): Bacteria > Spirochaetota > Spirochaetia > Treponematales > Treponemataceae > Treponema_D. Next base: position 25,185 of record CAYFND010000016.1, read on the forward strand.
GAACTACAGAATTTTCAGCAAGAAGTGCTAAATCATCAGTCTGATAAAGTCTGACTGTCTTTCATGGATTGAATCATATCAAGCCATGTTTGAGCGCTTTTTATACCAAGGATTGCAGGGTCAAATCTTTTATCAATTTTCAAAGCCTCGTTCCAGATATCAATAGCTTCTTGCCATTCAGATTTTGCGTAGGCGTCTAGACCTTTTAGGTAATATTCATCAACGATATTTTCTTTCTTCTTTCTTCCGTCGTCTCCTAGTAAGATTTTGGCAGACAGACTGAATTTGTTTAATGGATTTACAGAAGAAGTAAAATCAAGGGAATATGTGATGTTCATCTTTAGTTTAAGCAAGTCAAAATCACAACCAAGGCTTAGTTTTGGATTTCCACCTTTTAGTGAGAAGCCAGCTAGAACGCAGAGGAAGTCTGTAAACTGAATGCTGACTCCAGTTCCAACGGAAAATGCAAGGTATTCACCAATGTTCTGCAAGTTTATAGGTTGTTTGAAATCAAGTGAGATTACAATTGGTTTAATAAATCTGTAAGAAATACCAGCTGAAAGCGTTGTTGGAAGTGGGTCGTCGTATTGAATTCCAAACAGTCCTCCAAAGTTAGTCAGCGCAATTCCCAAGTTGTTAGCGGCCAATCCGATCCTTAAGTTTGCATCGCGTGAATCAAAAAACTTGAAAAAATTAAATTGAAATAAAAATCCAATATCACCCATAAGTCCGAGTGCAGATTCTTGAAGTCCTGTTGTTGGAATGATTATGTTTGTATCGTTGTCAGAATAATCCGGCATTCCACGCCAGGCAGCTCTTAGTGTTGTTCCAATCGCCAATCCTTTAAAATTATATCCTGCAAAAAAGTTGTAGGAAAAATTCAAGGCAAATGATGTTTCTGTGTAGTAGTTTCCGTTTACTCTTTCACCAAAGATGTTATATTCGGTGAAGGGGAGGTAAAAGCATGAAAGTTGTGTGCCAAATCCAAAGTGGTTTTTCCTTGTTGTAAAAGATAGTGTTTCCATATTTGAGTCTGCAATCCAAGAGTTGTGAAAAACGGCTAGTTGTGTTTGTTTTTGAATGGCGCTTCCGGCGGCGTTATAATTCATATATCCGATGTCATCACAAAATCCTGTGTATGCGGAACCAAGGCTTTCTGTCCGGCCTCCGATTGGGATTAATAATGAGCGGAATGATGTTGTACCTTCGTTTGGGTCTACAAAACTAAAAAAAGTATCAACAAAAGAAGATGTTAAATCTGTTAGTGTTAGAGAATGTAAACTTGCTGAAGAGAAAAATAAAAGAGGAATTAAAATTTTTATTAATAAATTGTTTTTCAACATCATCTATATATAAAATCGGAATTTTATCATTCATATGTGAGTATTAAATTCCGAAAATATATTATAGTAGAAAAATAAATGAAAAAGCAAATGAAACTTTTTCTAACATTCGTAATCATTCTCATTAATTTTCCGTTGTTTTCAATCGAACCTGAAATTGAAAAAGCAAAAAACAACGGTGAAGAAGTTGTAACTCTAAGGGAAATTGATGCGCTTATTAAAGAGACTTATTATGAGAATGCCCTTGATTTATTAAATCAATATATAGTTTTATATCCGGATGATTTTGATAGCGCGCAACGTCGAATAAAAAAGATTCTTAATTCAAGACAGCGTTATTCATATTTGTGGGACAGGCTTCTTTATTTGAGCGTAAATGAACCTCAAAATGATAAAGACATATATGAAGTTTCTTCAGAAATGGAAATGCTTGAAAAACATCCTCCAATGAAAATTACAAAATTCATTACAGATGCAAAACGAACGGCTGAGTTCAACTATTTTAGGGCTTTGTCAAATTCTTTGCAAAATGAATCCGCAGCCTTAGCTTCAAGTGGGAAATATGTTGATGCGGCGACAAAGGCTTCTGAAGGATTTTGGTTGTATAAAGACAATTTTTATGAAGATTGGAAGGATTATCCAGAAATAATTTCCAGGGTTGATAAAATAATTGAAGATGTTAATAAACTGCTTCTTCAATATTCAGAATCTTCAATACGAAACAAACTTTCTTCATCTGTTGATTCATTTGTGCGAAGTGTGAATCAAAATGATTATAATACATCTGTTTCAAGGTTGAGGACAGTTGTTCAAAATTCACGGGATTTGCTTAATCTTCGTGAAAAAATTTATGCAGATGGAAGCGAACTTCAAGAGATTTTTAATACTTCCTTAAAGGCTGTTAATCCTGATATTACCGATGCCTCCTTCCTTCCATTTTTATCCAGATTTATCTTAGGATTGGAAAGTGTTCAAAATTCTGGAATTATGGGCGCAATCGACAAGGAATGGTTTTCTTATGTGGACAGAATGATTGGTGCAACGGAAAATACAATTCAAAATGATTATAAAACTTATTTTGCACTCCTTCCGAAACAATTGTTTGAAACAACTGACAAGCTTGGAAAACTTAGTTCCAAAGAGTCGTCGTATGTTGCATTGAGAAATTTCTGTAATTTATCCTCATCTGTAAATGATTTGTATAAACTTGACGGAACAAAATTGAAGATTTCTGAAAAAGTTGATAATTCAAGAATTCTTAATTCATATATTTCAAACCTTTGTGAACGGACTTCCACTTTATGTTCTAATGCAGCCTTGATGGTTGAGGAGATTGACTACCAGAATGAGGTTGTTAAAAACTTCCCTCAAAATCCAACTTCATCAGATTTGAACAAATCAAATTACTTAACCAATCTGTTTAATTCGCTTTCAAAAACTGTTTCAATTGCGGGAAATAGGGAAGATTATGAATTGTCGTCATTTAAATGGGCTGGTGATTATAAAAATATTAATGGCGAAAAATGGAATGAATTAACAAATGTTTATTCCTTATATATTAATGATTTGTATTTGAATACAACAGAATCTTTGGTGAAAGTTTGGGACACAATTTCTTCATATTATGATGTTTGTACGTCAACGATTGTAAAAAAAGTGGATTCAGATTCATCTGCAATTGTTAAATATAAGGATGGAATTGCCCAGAAGCTTACAACCCGTCAAATTGATGATTTTTCTAAGAATTTAGAAAGCTCTCTTGCGTTTATTTCAAATCTACCTCAGTCAAATCAAGAGCCTCTTCTGTATTATTATCCAAACATTCTTTCTAGCAACTCTGATTTGTTGAACGATTTTATTGATAAAAACGCCAGTAGTTTTAATGACGTAAAAACAACAGTATCTTCAATAGAGAAGTCGCACGATGATTGGATGGAAAATGAGCAGATTCGGAATATTATAGAAAATATTGGTTCATTCCTGACTGAGCGCAGACAAACTTTGCTGTCTTATAAAGGTGGTTTGAAGACTATAAAAACTGACGCCGATGTTCAAGTTCAATCTGCATATTTGGCTCGTTCTGAAGCTGATTTCAGATTAACTCAAGCAAGAAAAGATTTGAATGATGACAAATTTGATTCTGCACGACGAAACCTTCAAGAAGCCTTAAGGAATTATAATCTTTCATTTAATTCATGTGACGACCCTTCTTTAAGGGACAGTGTTGATAAAACAATGAGTAAAATCGGTGAAAGTATTTCTAAAAAAGAGAATGAGCTTGTTGTTCGTCAAGTCCGTGAGTTGAAAAGTCAGGCAATGGATGCTTACTTTAATGAAAGGTTTGAAGACGCGGAAAAATATATAACCCAAGCACAAAGTAGATGGGCTGTAACAAATGTTGACGAAGATGAAGAAATCAACGATATCATGAATATGGTTAATTCTGCAATTTCCATGAAGACGGGAAGAGAGATTCTAGCTTCAGCACCATTGTACAAAGAGATGTCCCAATTGTTGAGTTTGGCAACACAATATTATGAGGAAGGTAACAAGAAAATTGAAGGTGGAAGAAAAGAAGAAGGTTTTGCTGACTTAAACAACGCGTTACTCACGTTAAAAGATGTTCAGATTGTATATCCATTGAACCAAACTGCTTCTTTACTCACTTTAAGAATAAATAAATTGTTGGATCCGGCAAAATTCAATGAAGAATTCCCTGTAAAGATTCAAAATGCCCAGGAGATGTTTAAAAACTCCGAGACAAGGCAAACCGGTTACACCACAATTTGCGACTACTACGATATCGATCCAAATTACAAAGGTTTGGCTGCAATTAAGGAGCAGATGGAATATGACATTGGAATCAAGCAGCGTCCTGTTGATCGAAGCGCTATAACAAGAAGCCAGCGTCTCACACAACAAGCTCAAACTATTTTCAATAACGCTGGAACAAATGAAACAAGGCTGAGACAGGCGTTGGACTTGGTGGACCAGGCGATTGCATTGAACCGTAACAATAATTCTGCTATGATTTTAAAAGATAACATCACGCTAAAGATTGGTGGTAATGCTTCTGCAGTATTGTCAACTGAAGATGAAAATTTATACCTACAAGCTGTAAGTTTGTTGCAAAATAATGATGTCTTTGGTGCCGATACAATAGTTAATCAACTTCTGACAAAACCTCAAAATGCTAATTCTAAAAAGATTCGCGATTTAAAGAAGAGAATTGATGCAAGGCGATAAAATGGAAAGAGTCAATCAGTTTACAAAAAAAATAACTTCTCTTCTTTTAGCTCTATTTTTATGTTTGAGCGGAACCTCATTGTTTGCGCAGACTTTTTACTGGGAAGAACCAGAAAAAATTACAGCGGGTGATTCAAGGTTTCCAACGGTAATAACAAATAAAACAGATTCTTATGCTTTTTGGCAAGAGATAGATTCTTCACATAATCAAATATGGATTTCTTGCAGAAAATATAACTCTTCCTCTGATTATACAGAGAATTTAAGATTTGCAGGTCCTTTTCCATATTCTGGTGAGATTCCTGATATTTATTCAGCGGCCATAAATTCTGAAGGTATCCTTGTAGTTTCGGTTTTGTCGGGTATTCAAGAACTGTCAATTTATACATCAATTGATTCCGCTGCAACTTTTAGTGAAAACAAGGTTAGTACAACGAATACGCTTGTCGCTCCTCGTCTTTATGTAACATCAAATGATTCATTCAAATTATTTACATCATTCAGTGTTGATAATTCCTTTATGATTTCATGTATTGATTCAAATGATGGAAAGAGATGGTCGTCTTTTAGGGCAGTTGGAAAGCTGGATAATTTAAGAAACCCTTTCATCCCGGTTTTAATTTCTACAGGAAAACAAGATATCCTTGTATTTCAGTCACAATATTCTTCAGAAACAACACGCCGTCTTTCATATCAATTATATTCAATGATAAGTTCGGATAATGGAAGGACTTGGACTGACCCAGTGCTGATAACGAATGAAGCTTCAATAACGCCGGAAGACCAGTATACGTTTGACCATTACCAGAACCAGCGGCCATATTTGTATAGATTCAATGATGAAGTTTTTGTCGCATGGGAGCGCACGGATTCTGTAAATGCGGAAATTGTAGTA
>CAYFND010000017.1:0-12527 GCA_964344405.1 uncultured Treponema sp.
CTATAGAAATTGGAATGTCTGTTTCCTTCCTGATTTGATTTATGACAGGAACAAGGCGTTTTATTTCGTCCTCGGCACTAACGGCAATGTATCCAGGTCTTGTTGATTCAGCACCCAAATCAAGAATGTCCGCACCTTCTTCCACAAGCTTCATAGCCCTTTCAAATAAGCCCCTACTTTCTTCCCAAAATGAATCCGGCGTAACGTTTACAATTCCCATAACAAAAGCGGGACGTTCAGTTTGTATAATTCTATGTTTAAGCTTTAATGATTTTATCACTTTATTCACCATCCAACCCTCCTCATTCTAAAGAAAATTCAAGATATAAATTTATTTTACTTCTTTAAACAAGCTAAATACAGCGTTTTCAATATCTTTTGAAGAGATTTCTTCATATTCCAGGATTTGATCCCTTGTACCTTGATTGATATATTCATCTTTAAAAGCCAATATCTTTGTATTATAAAATTCCCTTTCTGCCAAAAATCCATTTAGATATTCACTTATTCCGCCAATTTTCACGCTATCTTCTGCAAAAACAACACCCTTATATTTTTTTGCAAATGACCAAAAATATTCGACATCAAGAGGCTTTACAAACCTTAGAACAAAAATATCTGCAAATCCATCTTGCAAGACAATAGACCTAACAGCTTTTTGAACTTCTCCATACATTCCACCTGTACAAACAATCAACGCCTTATTTGGCCGAGAAATCAATTGGAATTCTGAAATATTAGAAATAAGAAACCTTGAACATGGAATAAAAATTCCTTTTCCAAGTTGAACTTCTTGGCTAAATTCGGGAATCTCTGTCGGACATGAAAGTTTTGGATAGCGGATTACAACCGACGTCCCTTTTTCAACAGCCCATTCAAAGCATAATTTCAAATCTGAAGAACTTGATATCGTCATTATTTGAAGATTTGGAATGCATCTGAAGAGAGGAATATCAAAAACTCCTTGATGAGTTATTCCGTCAGCAGGAACAGCGCCCGCCCTATCAAGCATAATTACAACATGAGCATTCTGAATTGTGATGTCATGAATCACTTGATCTACAGCTCGCTGTATGAATGTTGAATATATACAAACAATAGGAATCATTCCGCCTTTTGCCAATCCACCTGCAAATGTAACAGCGTGTTCTTCGGCGATTCCCACATCAAAAAATCTATTTGGAAATTTTCTTTCAAAAGCAGAAAGTCCTGTTCCTTTTGCCATTGCGGCTGTAATTGCTACAATCTTTTCATTCTTTGAAGCATAATCTACAATTTCATTGCTGAAGGACTCTGTAAAACTCATTGTATCGAATTTTTCTACAGTTCCATCACTAATACAAAAAGGACCAATTCCGTGGAACAATTCCGGATGATTTTCTGCAGGGCTGTATCCCTTTCCTTTTTTTGTTACAACATGAACAACAACAGGACCTTGCAGCTTTTCTACTTTTCGCAGAACTTTTTCCAATCCGGCTTCATTATGTCCGTCCAAAGGCCCTACGTATTCAAAACCCAAATCTGTGAATAAATTGTTTGTTAAAAAAAGCCCTTTCAAAGATCTTTTAAATCTAAAAACAAATTTCCTAAAAAATTTATTCAAATATGGAATTTTATCTATCAATTTATCAAAAGTATATCTAAACCTTTGATATTGATTGGTCATTGTGAGTCTGCTTAAATAACTAGAGATTGCACCAGTATTATGTTCGATTGACATCTGGTTGTCATTTAAAATTACAATGAGGTTTTTTTGAATAAGCCCCGCATTTGACAAACCTTCAAGCGCCATTCCACCGGTAAGGGCTCCATCACCAATTACAGCTATAACTTTGCCTTTCTTTTTTTGTAATTCCCAGGATGTTAATAATCCCAAAGCGGAAGAGATTGATGTTGATGAATGTCCGTTAATAAAGAAATCGTGCGGACTTTCCTTTGTATTTGTAAAACCTGTAATTCCATCTTTCTTTCTTAATGTTGAAAAGTCTTTATATCTTCCCGTTATCAATTTATGAGCATAACACTGATGGCTGACATCCCAGATAATTGCATCTGTAGGACTGTTAAAAACTCTGTGCAAAGCAATTGTTAATTCAACAACACCCAAATTGCTTGCCAAATGTCCGCCGTTTTTTCCAACTACATCAATTATTGTTTTTCGAATTTCATCGGCTAATATTGAGATTTCTTTTTGAGAGTACTGTTTTATATCATCAGGAGATGTAATTTTTGTAAGTAACGTTTTAATCCCTCTAAAAAATGAAACTATTAAAAAGTAAAAAGGTTTCAAAAAAAAAGACCGCGTCAGTCTTTCAACTATCGCGGTCTATTTGACACAAAAAATGTTATCTCACAGAACTACTTGTTCTTATGTCGATTACGTCTAAGCATCTTCTTTCGCTTATGTGTCGCTATCTTCTGGCGTTTTCTCTTCTTTCCACAAGGCACGATGGCACTCCTACTTTATAAAGTGACTTTTATTATTACAGAATCTGGGTATCAAGTCAAGTATGCAAAAATCAATAATTCAATTTATTTAACAATATAATTCATCTTTATTAAAATTTTAATCTATTTTGCATGATATTCACAACAATATCAATATCTTTTTTTGTTGCAGAGAAAGGAATTATCAAACTATTTGGAATATCCTTTATATATGTGTACTGTTTTTTTGCATATTTACAGCTGTTTCGTTTTATTTTCTCAATAATTGTATTGTCATCATCATCAGAAAACCATTCTTGATAACCGATTGCCTTCATTCCAGGCATATCCTTTGTATAACCCATTTTTTTTAATAATTGGACTTCATCCTTTAAACCGTCTTTTATCATAATATCAACACGATTATTGATTCTTTCATATAAAACGTTTCTATCTGGTTGAAGGACTAAAAAGATTGAATCGTATTTTTCTCTGAACCTTTGTTCAATTTTAAAACTACTTCTGGGTTTTCCAGTCATGTAGTAAACTTCCAAAGCCCTGCAGATTCTATAGGCGTCATTCACATGAATAACATTTGCACTAATCGGGTCAACTGATTTTAATTTTTGATAAAGCTTTTCATTTCCTTCATCAGCTATTCTTTTTTTTAGATTCTCCCTTATTGAAGAATCTGACTCTGGTGTTCGGGGCAGTCCGTACAAAAAGCTTCTGATATAAAAACCCGTTCCTCCGCACAAAATTGGAATCTTACCTTTGTTATGAATAAGCTCGCAATCTTTATCAACTTCTTCAAGAAATTCTGCAACAGAAAATTGAACATCCGGAGTAACTAGATTTATTAGATGATGTGGTATTTCCTTACAAAAGTCTTCAGTTGGTTTTGCAGTTCCAATATTCATGTATTTATACACCTGCATTGAATCTGCACTGATGATTTCACCCTTTAAAAAAAAAGGACTACCTTCACATGAAAATAAATCATGCATCAAGGCAGTCTTTCCTGAAGCTGTTGGAGCAAAAACCACAATTACTGGTATTTTTGACACTATTTCTTTTCTTCTATACGATAATTTACTTTTTTAGTAAACAATTGTTTTGCTGCTACACAAACTACTTTATCATAATTAGCTGCAATTTCAGGATCATTGATTTTTGCCATCTGATAAGCACGATGACTTGCAGCTACTGTAATTTCATAAATATTATCCTTAAATTCTACTAACTGTTCCAAAGGAAAAATCATTTTATACCCCTCTATTTTTCATAAGTATAAACACTTATAATAGTGAATTTATATTATATATAAGGAAAACTATTGTCAATTAATGCAATTTATTACAGACTTGTATAAATCACATTTTTTAGCTTTCTTGTAATGTTTGTTGTTCCGCTATCTGTAAGCTGCATCAAGTAAACGATTGATAAATCATTTTTAATATCTACAGACATATATGGACCCAACCATCCATCCCAACCAAACTCGCATTTTTCTGTTATAGCCCGGCTTTTAGAAGGGTCTTTGCAAACACGCATTAAATTACAATATGTATATCCAGAAAGATGCTCCATCCTGTTATCAAAACACTTTTGCAAGTTATCTCTTAAAGAAGAATTCTGAAGGAAATCAACTGTTTTTGACTGTAGGATCCTTTTACCGTTCAATTCACCTTTATTTGTAAGCATCCGTGTAAACTTCATATAATCATCAATTGTACTAACCAAGCCCGCTCCACCTGATTCAAAAGCCGGTTGTAATTTCATGGAATTTTGAATACCAAGATGGCAGCTTTCATATAAATCCAGTTTTCCATCTTTTTTTGCATAAACTTTTGATAATCTTGATTGTTTTTCTGACGGAACATAAAAATCAGTATCTTTCATACCTAAAGGTTCAAAAATCCTTTGTTTTAAATATGAACTGTATTTTATTCCTGTCACCTTCTCTACTACGGCTCCAAGAATATCAGCCGAAAGTCCGTATGTATAATCAGTGCCAGGTTCAAATCCCAACGGAATTTCACTCAATCTTTTTGCAACATCCATTGTGGAAATATTATTGTCTTTTGCAGCTGATGAATCTAAATCACAATAAAGAAGCTTTGATATTTCTTTTTCAGATTCGTTGTTCTCACCACCATAAGAATAACCTGAAGTCATATTAAGTAAATCTTGAATAATCAAAGGACGAGAACAAGGTACAACCTTTCCGTCTTTGCACACTTTTAGATTATCAAAAAAAGGCAGGTATTCTTTTACTTCATCGTAAAGTTCAATTTTTCCGTCTTCTATCAAAGTCATCATAGCTACACTTGTAATTGGTTTGCTCATAGAAAATAACCGGCAGATTGTGTCCCGAGAAAATTTAGCCTTGTTCTCTATGTCTCTATAACCGCCTTCCCAATATCCAACCTCTTCATCACCTTGATAAATCAGAATATTGGCACCGGCTACTTTTTTATTTGTTACAGCTTGTTCCAAGACTGATTGAATTTTTTCTAAATGATTTTTATCCATAATTTAAATCCTTTTGTCCAATTATTATAATCATAACTTTTTATTTATAAATAGAGATTTTACTTATTTGAATTATTTTCTTGAACTATTTTATACAAAATTTTACTTATTGTTAAACGATTAATATAGTTTATAATTTAACAATATGAGGTAAAATAAATTTTATGAAAGATATAGAACTTATTAAAGAAATTATACAAAACGGAAATGTTTTTTTAGGAATAGAATTTGGTTCAACACGAATTAAAGCTGTATTAATTGATGATGAAGCGGAAACTGTAGCAAGTAGTTCTTTTACTTGGGAAAATAAACTTGAAAACGGAGTTTGGACATATCCTCTAAATGAAATTGATGATGGATTAAGAGAATGTTACGCTTCTTTAAAAAAAGCTGTCAGCGAAAAATATGGAATAACTTTAAAAAAGTTTAAAGTTGGCGGAATTAGTGCGATGATGCACGGCTACCTTGCTTTCAACGCAGACGGTGAACTTTTAGTTCCTTTCAGAACCTGGCGGAACACAACGACGCTTGAAGCTTCCAATATTTTATCTTCTTTATTTGAATTTCCAATTCCACAAAGATGGTCGATCTCACACTTATATCAAGCCATTCTTAATAATGAAGAGCATGTTTCAAAAATTGCCTATATCACAACATTGGCCGGTTATATCCATTGGAAACTTACTGGTGAAAAAGTTCTTGGAACAGGTGATGCCTCTGGAATGTTCCCAGTAATTAGAGAAAAGAATTCCGACTCAATTTATGAGCCTGATTATCTTTCAAAATTCAACAACTTGGTTCAATCACGCAATTTTTCTTGGAATATTGAATCTATCCTTCCAAAAATTCTTGATGCAGGAAAACCAGCTGGAAGATTAACAGAAGAAGGCGCTTTATTCCTTGATCCAACAGGAGAAACTGAACATGGTATTCCATTCTGTCCTCCAGAAGGAGACGCAGGAACAGGAATGGTTGCTACAAATAGTGTTGAAATGAAGACTGGAAACATTTCTGCAGGAACATCAATTTTTTCCATGGTTGTTTTGGTAGAAAATTTAAAGAATGTTTATCCTGGAATTATTGATATTGTTACAACACCAGAAGGTTATCCAACAGCTATGGTTCATGCAAATAACTGTACCGGCGAGCATAATTATTGGATTAATCTTTTTGATGAAGTATTAAAAGAATTTGGTCACACAGAAAATAAAGGTCAGATTTTTGATAAATTGATAGAAAAATCACTTGAAGCGGACAAAGATTGTGGAAAATTATTAACATACAATTATTTATCTGGTGAAACTATTACAGGTTTTGATTCCGGACGTCCTCTTTTTGTTAGAGGAGAAAATGCAAATTTCACATTGGCAAATTTTATGAGATCACAAATGTTCTCTTCTATTGGAGCTTTACGAAAAGGTATGGACATTCTTTTTGAAAATGAAAAGATTTCCATTAAAGAGATGACTGGAGCTGGAGGTTATTTTAAAACTGAAACAGGTTTAAAATACATGGCTGCGGCAATGCACACACCGATTTCTGCAATGGAAACAGCCGGAGAAGGCGGTCCTTGGGGAATGGCAATACTTGCAGCTTTCATGAACTACAAGATGTCAGACAAGAAAGATTCTCTTGGAACATATTTATCAAAAAATATCTTCTCTTCTTGTAAGAAAACAACTGAAAAACCGGAGAAAAACCTAGTTGAAAGTTTTAACATTTTTTATAAGAACTATTTGAACGGCCTGCCTATTGAAGAAGCTGCTATTGAAAATATTTAATTTTTAGAGGGAAAAATGAATTACAAGAATATAAAAGAAGAAGCGTATGAAGCTAATATGAAGATTCCACAAAATCACCTTGCTTTGTACACATGGGGAAATGTTTCTGTTTTTGATAAACAAAATGGTGTTTTTGCTATAAAGCCTTCCGGAGTTCCATATGACGAACTGACAGTTGATTCGATGGTTATTGTTGACTTGGATGGAAAAAAGGTTGAAGGCAGGTTGAATCCTTCTTCTGACACTCCAACTCATGCTGTTCTATACAAAGAATTTGCAGTTGATCAAAATGCAGAAATGGGAGGAATAATCCACACTCATTCAACATATGCAGTTTCTTGGGCTCAAAGCGTGCGCTCTGTTCCATTGTTTGGAACGACACATGCTGACCATATTCAAAAAAGCATTCCTTGCACACCTTATCTTTCAAAAGAAGCCGTGGAAAAAGATTATGAAAAAGAAACCGGATTATCAATTGTAAAACTATTCTTGGAACAGAACTTGAATCCATCAGAAATCAATATGGTCTTGTGCGGTGGTCACGGTCCTTTTGCATGGGGCAAGAACGGTGAGAAAGCAGTTTACAATGGAACTGTCCTAGAAGAAATTTGTAAAATGGCGCTAAACACCATTCTAATAAATCCAAATGCAACAGCTTTACCAGAATACATTGTTGACAAACATTATTTTAGAAAACATGGAGCTAATGCATATTATGGACAAAAATGATAAAATGTAAAAATGAACAGAAATGTTTCTACAAATGCAATAGTTTTATCTGTTAATCCATCAAATGAAAACAACTCAACAGTAACCCTCTTTACAGAAAATGAAGGGATTTTATACGCGACTCTTTATGGTGGTCATAAAAGCCGGCTGAAATCCCTTTTTACATTATGGAATTCTGGAATTGTTTATCTATATAAAAACAATGAAAAAAGAAATATTAAAATAAATGATTTTGACGTCAAAAAATATCATTCCTCATTTAGTTCAAATTTATTCAAAATGTGGGCGGCTTCTTTAGCTTCAGAAATTGTGATTAAAACAAAATGCGCAGGAAGTTATGAAGATTGTTGGAAGCTTGTAAACGGATTCTTTGACGGGTTGGAAATCACAAATGAAGAACAAAGCAAACTGGGATTGATCAGATTTTTATGGCGTTATCTTTCTCTTTTGGGAATTCAACCAGATGCGACTTTTTGCGGAAAATGCGGCAAATCTTTTTTTGATATAAAAAATTACAAAATGATGTACAATGAATTAAGCTTTTATGATTCAACAGACAATTCTTTTTTATGTTCTGAATGTTCATTTAAAAACGAACGTCTTCTACCAATAAAAACTGAAGGTGTTGAATATCTAGCTGCAATTTCTCTATTAACTCCAAGCGAAGTTAGAAAATTGCAAATCAACAAAACTACATATGAACAAATTAAGAGTATAGTCTATTTTCTAATTGAAAATAGTATAGGAACTAAACTCAATTCATTAGAAACAGGGATAGGTATTTTATGAGAACTACAGATATAATCATGAAAAAAAGAGGAACTTTTGTAACTTCAGAAAACGGAGAACGAACTCTAACAGGAATGGGAACTTTATCAAAAGAAGAAATCAACTTTATGATAAATGGTTGCGTAAACAAGACAATTCCGGAATATCAACTCTCCTCATGGTTAATGTCTATTTTTTTTAACGGAATGACTTTTGAAGAAACTGGATATTTAACAGACGCAATGCTTCATTCTGGTGATGTAATCAATCTTCATGGAAAAGAAGACATTGGATTAAAAGGTCCTTTTATTGACAAGCATTCAACAGGCGGTGTTGGAGATAAAATTTCAATACCCCTAGCACCGATTGTTGCTTCTTGCGGACTCAGCGTTCCAATGATGAGCGGACGGGCTTTGGGCCACACAGGTGGAACTCTGGACAAACTTGAATCAATCAGCGGTTATAAAACTTCTTTAAGTGAAGAGAAATTTGCATCGTTGATTGCCAAAAATGGATACGCAATGACTGGTCAGACAGAAAAAATAGCTCCAGCCGATAGAATTTTATACGCATTACGTGACGTTACGGCAACAGTTGAATCAATACCTTTAATTACGGCGAGCATTTTATCTAAAAAAGTTGCAGAAGGTTCAGACGGACTTGTTTTTGATGTAAAATACGGAAGCGGTGCTTTTATGAAATCAATTCCAGACGCACAGCTTCTGGCAACTTCCCTTGTAAAAACAGCCAACGCTATGGGAAAATATGCTTCGGCCTTAATTACAGACATGAACACACCTTTGGGATTTAAGATTGGAAACTTTTTGGAGATTGAAGAAACTCTTGAATGCTTGCAAAACAAAGGTCCGTCAGATGTAATGGAAGAAACTTATGAACTTGCAGCAGAGATGTTGATGCTTGGAAAAATTGCAAAGAACAGAGAAAGCGCCATTCAAATGAGTAAAGATGCCGTTTCTTCTGGTAAAGCCCTTTCCTGCTTCCTTCAGAATGTCCAGGATCAAGGTGGAAATCCAGAAAAACTCCTTTCTGAACAAAATAAACGACGTTCAAATCACAAAACTATTCTGAAAGCTACAGAAAATGGTTATATTAATATTGACGCCTACAAAGTTGGAATTGCCGGGGTATCGCTTGGTGTTGGAAGGAACAAAACAACAGATGAAGTTTGTCCTGATGCAGGAATCATTCTTCATGTTAAAAATGGAGAAAAAGTTAGCGTTGGTGATGAAATAATGGAAGTATACGGTAAAAATAACGACTGCCTGGAACCTTCCTGCGATATTTTAACAAAGGCACTAACTTACAGTGATGCTCAAATATCTAAAAATAAATTAATCTATCAAAAAATTGACGGAGAAAACAATTAACTTTCTTGAAAATATTTTTACTAAATAAGGATTTTTACTTTGAAACTTTGGAATAAAAAAGTAGTTACAAAAGCACAAATTGAACCGTTGTGCTCAAAATATAAAATTAATGGAATTTTAGCATCTATCCTTGTAAGAAGAGGAATAACAGAAGGAAGCGACATTCTTTATTTCTTGGAAAATGACTTAAGATTTCAACATAATCCGTTTCTTTTTAACAATATGGAAGACGCCGTTGATAGAATTTTGTCAGCAAAAGAAGAAAATGAAAAAATATTGATTTTTGGCGACAAAGACGTTGACGGAATCTCAAGTACAGCAATTATTTATGAATACTTAAAGAAAGAGGATTTTGACGTCCAGTGGCGGCTGCCTGTCGGTGAAGACGCTTACGGACTTTCAATGCAGGCCGTTGACGATTTTTATGAACAAGGCGGAACTTTAATAATAACTGTAGATTGCGGAATTTCCAACAATGCAGAAATTGATTATGCCAATGACAAAGGAATCGACGTAATTGTTACAGACCACCACAATCCAACAGAAGAACTACCAAACGCCGTTGCAATTATCAATCCAAAAACTGAGGATTCAGGGTACCCTTTCAAAGATATTTCTGGAGCTGCCGTAATTTATAAATTGGTTAGCGCCTTACGATTCGCATCATCTCCTTTTTATAAAACAGATATTTGTCTTTTAGATATTCAACAAGTTGATGATTATTATGAAATTTCTTGTTTGAAAATTCGTAATATGAGGAAATATAAAAATCTAACAGTGAAAATTAAACAAGGTATAACGTCAATCTCAGAAACAAAACTACCTTATTTTCTTGAAGGCCAGATTATTTATGTCTGGGATTCTCAAATAACAGGCAGCCAGCTATCAGAACTTTTTGGCAAAGGAATAATGTTTGAACTTGTGGATTTTAAGAATGAAGTATCAAAACTAATTCCATCACTTAAAAGCAAAACAATATTTGATTTATCCGCAATTTCACTTTCCGCTCGTTATTCATCAGAATCTTTGTCATTATTGGAAAACTTTTACAATTTGTACATCACATACATAAAAAAACTACAATATAAATCAAACACTTCATTACAAGACGATGAAACTAAAGACTTGCAGCTTGTTACACTTGCCGCTTTAGCAGATATCATGCCGATGAAGGATGAAAACAGGGTTTTTGTAAACACAGGACTTTCATCAATAAAAGACGGACATATCAGAAGTGGTTTGGCTGAACTTTTTTGCAGGATGAACATCACTAAAGAATGTGTAAATTCAACAACTTTATCTTGGACAATTATTCCTGCATTAAATGCCTCTGGACGTTTAGGTCAGTCAAATTTGTCACTTGAACTACTGATTTCTGAAGATTCAAAAAGAAGGGAGGAACTGGCTAATACTATTTTTGAATTGAACGAAAAACGAAAGAAACTCGTCAGTGAAGCAGAATTCAAAGTTAGCAAGACAGCTGAGGAAAGCCTTAACAAATATGGGAACAAACTGTCAGTGGTGATTGATGAAAATATTCATAAAGGAATTACAGGAATAGTTGCCGCTAGATTTATGCAAAATTTTGACGTTCCTTCAATTGTCATTACCAAGCTTGAAGATAACTGCATTGGTTCCATGAGAAGCTGCCGCGGTTTTATTGCAACAGAATTTCTTTCTAAATTTGATGGAATTTTTACAAGTTTTGGCGGACATAATTATGCTGCTGGTTTTAGTTTTAAATCAGAAAAACTGCCATCTTTCCTAAATAAATTATCATCACTTACTCCAGAAATTTCCATGGAAAAATCAGAACAGGTTATAAATATTGATGCAGAAATTCCTTCCAACTATCTGGAACCTTCTATTTTTTCAATATTAGACATTTTTGAACCTTACGGAAATAAAAACGACGAGCTCTGCTTTTTATCTTGTAAAATAAACTTGCTTTCTGCAGAACTTATTGGAAAGAAAACTCCTCAACACTTAAAATTAGTCTTTGATTGTGGAAAATACAAAATACCTGCGATTTTTTGGAATTCCGGAGATAGATTAAATAATGACATCAAAATTAATGAAAATTATGATATAATCTACACACTGAATAAAAAATATTATAACGGACTGACAACAAACCAGTTGGTCATCATCGATATGAAAAAAAGCGATTTTCAATAAAGGGACAAAATGAAATTCTATAAAAAAATATTAATCTTAACTTTTACTTTCCTTGGTTTTACTTCAATCTATGCTAATGAAGCTAAATATGAATCAGAAAATTTGAATTTATATGTATCTTACAATGATGCTATCACTCCAGGAGATGCTGTCTTTGTAAAAATGATTATTCAAACTCCCAAAAATCATAAAAAAACAAAAACAGATTTTGAGAAAAAAGCCGAAGTGACACTTTCCTTGAACAAAAAGATAATTGAAAAAGCTCCTTTTTATCAAATAAATAAAACTAAAAAACAGAATATTTCTGAATATTTAACAGGAATACCTTTATCATCTTGGTTAAAAGAAGGTGATTACGAATTAAAGGTTTATTTAGATTTGGATGAAGCTGAAAAGAAGGAATTTGTACTTCCTGTTACTTTTATTAACAGAACTTTTAATGAAGAAATAATTGAATTAGATGATAAGAACACATCTATAAAAACTGACAACAGTCCGCTCAGAGTTTCTCAAATACAAAAATTGAATGATATTCTTTTTACTAGTGTTTACGATGATGTTTATTCGTTGGATAAATTCATTTCACCAACTCCTTCTACAAGATATACATCCTTTTTTGCTGATAGAAGGACTTATAAATATACAAACGGAAAATCATCAACAAGCCTTCATTACGGCAATGATTATGGAATTCCAGAGGGAAGCGAAGTCATTGCGTGTG
>CAYFND010000017.1:12564-24921 GCA_964344405.1 uncultured Treponema sp.
ATGGCAGAAACACGTATTTCTACAGGCTACAGCATTGTGATTGAACACCTTCCAGGTTTGTACAGTTTATATTATCACTTGAGTGAGATGAACGTAAAAGAAAGCGACATTGTTGAACAAGGCGCATTAATTGGTAAATCAGGTTCTACGGGGCTTGCTACAGGTCCGCACCTTCACTGGGAAATAAGGCTCAATGGTGAAGCTGTAAGACCAG
Source organism: uncultured Treponema sp. (assembly GCA_964344405.1). Classification (GTDB taxonomy): domain Bacteria; phylum Spirochaetota; class Spirochaetia; order Treponematales; family Treponemataceae; genus Treponema_D. The sequence goes on from CAYFND010000017.1 coordinate 12,779, forward strand.
AATTCTTTTTGAATGATTTTACTTTTGAAAGCACCTCATCTGAATAGGTTTAGATTTAATTATGATTCCAATAGTTTTAAGAATTCTTCTTCATTAATTATTGGAATATTAAATTTCGTAGCCTTCTGATTTTTTGAAGAACCACTTTCTGTATCATTTGTTACTAGATAGCTTAAATCCTTTGTTACAGAAGATTTCGTCGTTCCACCATTTTCTTTTACAAGATTTTCAGCATCACTTCTTTTTAATGTTCTTAATTCACCTGTAAAACAAAATGACTTTCCTGTCAAAGAACCTATAATTTCAGTTTTAATCTTAATAATATTATTTTGAACCAAAAATCTCATTTCGTTGGCATTTTCTGCCAATCCTTCTTCAATTATTTTTGCCATTTTATCAGCAAAACCATATATAGACGAGATTTGTTCTTTTGTTAAGTCTAGAATTTTATCAAGAGTATCATAACCCGCTTGAACTATTTTTTCTGCAGAAGTAACACCTATTCCTTCAATATCAAAACCGGCTATAAACGTTGAAAGCTTCATCTCATTATGTGAATGAATTGACGAGAAAACTTTTTTTGCACCTAGGGAGATTTTTTCTTTTAGCCTACTCTCTTCATTTAAAAAATAAGGAATCAAATCCTCTTCTGAAAGGGAGTAAATATTAGAAATTGATGAAAGTTTCTTATCATTAAACAAAGATTCAATCAATGTAACACCAAAATCCCTTATATCCACACATTGCTGCCATTTTAACAATTGATGAAGGACTCTTTTAGGACATTGTTTATTTGGACAGAACAATCTTGAACCTTCATCAATCAATTCCGTTCCACAAACTTCACATTTTTTTGGAAATTCTATTTCTTGAGTGTTTTCATCATTTTCTACAACACTTTCAACTTTTGGAATTATTTCACCGCGTTTTACTACAACTACTTTAGAACCTATCTTAACTTTCAATGCTCGCAAAGTATCAGGATTTGCAAGGCTTGCGCGTTGAACCTTCGTGCCATTCAATTCCACTTCATCAAAAACTGCAATCGGTGTATAAGTTCCACCGGATTTACTCCATTCAACTTCACGCACTGTTGAAATTGCTTCATCCAAACTGAATTTAAATGCAATCTGTCTGTCCGGTCTTGCTCTATAAGCGTCTTCTGTATTGATAACCCTTTCTTTTATAACAAGTCCGTCTATATCATATTCAATTGATTTTCGTTTTTCCATGACAGAAGCTCTGTAATCAATAACATCTTGAGCCGATTTACAAATCTTCACATCAACGGTATTAAAACCACATTTTTTAAGCCATGATATTTTTTCTTCCTCATCAGAAAAAGGAGATTCTTTAGTTGATGAAAGTGCGTCGTAAACAACAAGCTTTAAATATTCACTGCCTTTTCCATCTTTTCTTTTCATAATACCATTTGCAGCATTTCTACAATTGGCTTTATCACTGAATTTTTCGTTATGAACTTGATGAGTCATTATGACTTCACCCCTGACACCGCCAGAATAATTTACCAACTCACCGTCAATTAGAAGATTCTGAATAACGCCGTTCATTTTTTTTGCATTTTCTGTGATTTCATCCCCGATTGAACCATCGCCCCTAGTTACAGCTTTTTGCAAATGTCCGTTCTGGTATTGCAATTCAAGAGAGGCACCATCAAGTTTATATTCAACAAAATATTCATCATAAATATGTTTTTGAGCCCAAGTTAAAAATTGTTCTGGATTAGCAGCCTTTTCTTGGCTTCCCATGGGCATTATGTGATTGCTTTTTGAAAAATTACCAGAATCTGAACCGACTTTATGCAAAATAGAATTATTTGGGTCTAGTAGTTTAAGCTCGTCCCACAACAAGTCAAAATCAGCATCACTGATTTCACCCTCACCGTTATAATACGCTTTTTGATAATGAACTATGTCTTTTTCTAGTTCTTTGATTCTTTTATTTTTGTTTTCTATTTCTGACAAATTGAACAATTCATCCATCTTTTTATCCAATATTTTAAGGCTATTCTTTTACATAAAACAATTCTGTAATCTCTCTGTTTGCAGTTTTTCCTTTATGTTCAAACTTAGTTTCATATCTCCATTCTTGAGCTTCTGCAAAACCTTCATATTTATTTTTTAAACCTTCTGTTTGATTCAATTCATCCATTGCAAAAGTGGCGTACTCATACCAATCTGTTACAAAATAAAGATATCCATCTTTTGCTAATTTTTTTGCAATCAAATTTGTTCTTGGACGTTGTAAAAGGCGTCTTTTATGATGACGTTTTTTTGGCCATGGATCAGGGAAAAATATATGAAAACCGTTTACAGAATTATCCGATATCATATTCTCCAAGACTTCCATAGCGTCATGTTCAATTATATATAAGTTTTTTAATTCATTCTTTTGTATTTCAGATAAAACTTTTCCAACACCTGGTCTATGAACTTCAATTCCTAAATAATTCATTTCCGGATTATCTTTTGCAATTTTTACAGTTGCATCGCCCATTCCAAATCCTATTTCTATAATGATTGGATTTGTGTTTCCAAAAATATCAACTAAATTGATTTTCTTATTTTCATAAGGTATACACCAAGATGGAGAAAGTTCATTGTAAGAACGTTCTTGAGCATCAGTCATACGGCCTATTCTTAAAACATAAGTCTTAATTTCTTTTTTTATACAATCAGCCTTGTTTTCTAAAGTTTCTTCTTTTTCTTCATTCTCTTTCATAATATCCATCATTTTTCTCTATTAATATTTTGTGTTGGTAAAATGCAAAATATTGTATTAGTTGAATTTACCCAAACAATAGCATAATATTCTGCATTTTTATATTGCTTTATTATATCTTTCTCATTTTTTAGAGAGTCAGTTTCCAAGCCATAATATAAACAATTTGATAAAGAATCATAGATCACAATGTTCTTAATAAAACGATGTTCTGTAACATATTTATTAATATTAACAAACTCTATATTCTTTATTTCCTTATCATAATCAAGTGTAAAATCTACACGGCTTTCTTTTTCATCTTTTGTGTAATATACAAATGTATAAGTTCCATTTGCCAAATCTGTGTTCTCAGGAATAGCTAGATTGCTGTTTCCTACAAACATCCTTCCTGAAACATCAATTTTCTGTATATCAGAAGTTCTCCATTCTTTTTTTGACTCATTATCAATAATACAAATTGATTCCACCCGCCTAACATCACTTTCAGATTCTACAAAAACACTAAATCGCTGTTTTGGTAGAACATCTTTAGACGAATATTCAAATACAACAACAGGTTTTGCATATTCAATTTTTGGTTCATTTTGAGAACAAGATGATAAAATCAAGAGAAATAAAATAGAAAAGAAGACTATTTTTTTATACATAAAAACTAAAAATTAAAATTCAAATTAATGACAGTCAAATCACTCGCAGCAAATTGATTTACTAAAGATTCAAATTTAACATTAACTTTTTTACAAGCATCATCTAGATAAGAAAGATAATACAAACCTAAATCAGTTCCCTCTTGTCCTTCTGGAATTTCCCTATAGAAATCAATTAATGACTTTTTACTTGTATTTGAAGATTTTGCCGCTTCAATATTTTCCTTTACTTCTTGGAATTCATCGTCTTTGTTATAAAGCGTTATTGATAATTTTCCCTGTTTACCGATTGATGAAGAACCACCGCCTAATTTCCATGATAAGAATACAAGTTCATGTTTACGTTGTAATTCCTTAACAATTTTAGCTCTAATCTCCGGGTCGAAAATCAATGAATCTATATCATCAATTCCAGAATACATATTTTTAGCTTCTTTACGAATATTTGTGTTTTCATTGTTAAGAGCAAGTTCCATAATCATTACAGATATGTATTCTGCAACCTTAGATTTTTCCATATATGAATCAAGCAATTTTCTTATTGCAACGTACATTTCTGTAACACCTTCATTTTTATGAAATAATGTTATTATGTACCAATTCATAAGGCCCAATCTATTTAGAAATTTTTCCGACATCAAGATAAAGATATTTTTTTCTTCCGGGGAATAATCTTTATTCATTAAAATACTTTTCCAAATAGGATCAAGTATTACTTTTCTGGTTGTTTGAATTATTGATTCTTTATTTTGTAAAATTGAACGAAGTTGCCTTTCGCTCATTTTAGTTCTTTCATCAATTAAATGGGATGGATTTTTTCTGTTATGGGAACGAACGCATTCACATTGAATTAAAGCATTATAAACATCCCTATCAAATTGTTTATATAATAAGGAATATACAATTAATTTTGATAAATCCATAACATCTTGTCTTGAAGATACGAATTCTGACATTGATATTTCTATTTTTGAAATATAATCAAGCAATATCATACTTTGTAAAGATTGAGGCGAAAATTTATTCAGTGATATTCCGTATTCATCAACATTGTCAGCAAGTCTAAAACGTAATAGTTTTTTATTATGACTTATGAAATTAGATGCACCATCTTCGGTCAGAATCACTTTTAATGGCAATTCTATTATGAATTTTTTATCTGAGGAGTTCATTCATTCCAACTTAAATCTACTTTTTTAATGATTTTATTATACCTTATGGGTCTTGCATTGTAAACACTAAAATAATAAACTGATTTTAAATGTTTTTCAGAAAAAAGTTTATTTTTTTATTTATTTTTAGTCTCTTTTTTACACTTATTCACGCATCTGAAAATTCTACATCCGAATATAAATCTGGTACTGATATATGTGATTCTTTTTTCTCTTATTTGGATGAAAAAAAACTTTACCCAATTGAACATGAAATCATTTCTTCTTCCGTTAATACTTTTCCATATAATATTACATTTGACATCAATTCAAAAAAAAAAGATGACAAGAACAATCTTCTTCTAGTTTTTTCATTACATGAAGCAGAAAAAAAAAATGATATAAATCTTATTTTATTTTACTACATAAAAAAATCAGATTTTGTATTTAACACAACATTTCTTTTTTCATATGAATCTGACATTGACTTATTAAGTGATTTTTCACAAATTTCTGGAAATGAAATTTACATAAACTCCCTTGATACAAATAAAGATTTCATAGTTCTAAAAATTTCTTTGAATAAAAAAAATTACATCATTTCATCATCAAGAGTAAAAACTTCTCCAGATTGGCTTATAAAAACAGCCTACGATTCTTTTGTAGAAGAAAAAATAGCATTTGAAAAAGATTTTATTTACACATCTTTTTTTGACAAAATATTGAATAAAAAGGATTCAACTATAGATTTGCTTTTTACAACAGAAATCAAGAGTATTGGATTAAGTTTTAATACAAATGATAATATTTCTTCTATATTAAATGTTCTAAAAAAGACGTTAACATCGTGCAACACAAATTTTTCTTTAGAATGGACCGAACATCTTTTGGGATTTCTTTTTCATAATAAAAATATTTGGTTTTCAGAATTATTTTTAGTAAAAACATTAATGATCATTCTGTCCCTTTTGATTTTAATAATACTGACAATAAATTTAATTAATTCTGCAGTAAAAAAGATTCTTTGGGTCAAACTGAAATCTGTTTGGTTTATAATTCCATTCTTTCTACTAATTACATATTTTTCTTTTTATCTATTTTACGATTTTCAATTAATTCCTTTTTTCATCACCTTCATACTTATATCGGTTTTTATCTTTTTTACAAAAAACAGAATCAATTTACAAGACAAGCATTCTTTTTACATGCTGATTTTTATTTCCAGTTCAATTAATTTAGCAATTTTTTCATTGATGGACATTTCCTTATTTTTGTTGTTCTTTCCTATTTTCATTTTTTCATTCTTAACAATTTTATTCCGCAAAAACTTATCCCACTTATTTTTATCAATATGTATACTAATTTATACATTTTCCTTACTCTTTTTATATTACAGAATTCAATTTACATACATAGATTTAAATTTGTTCCAAAATAAATATCTAACATCAATAGAAATGGCATTTTTATTATCACCTACTCTTTTTCTTTGGTATAGAATAATTACGAGAGTAAAAGACAGACTTTCGTCTTTTCTTACATATGGATTCTCTTTGTTAATAGCCTCAGTTTTTTTATTTGTAGTTATTATAGGCAATCTTTCAATAATTAAAAAGCAAAGAATAATAAACGAAAATGAAGCATACTCGTTTTTAATTGATTCTAATTCTGACAAAATAAGAATGGAAAGTTCAACGGAACAAGTTTTTTCTGATATCGTAAGAAATATTTCAATTGATATCGGTTCAAATCCCTTGTTTTGCCAGCTTATTGTCAGTTCAAAGAATGATTCGTTTATTTTTTATTCTGATGATGACTTTGAGATTTTATCTACAACATCAAATCAATTTATAATTCCTTCCTATCCTCCGCAAATAATGCTTTTTTCTTTTGGTTCAAATGTCGAAAATTTAGATATTACTATTAAAGTTTTGTACAATACGGAAATCGATAATGAATATATTCTTTCTGAAAAATCCGTATCATTCGGAGAATAGATGTCTGTTAATAAATGGTTTTTACACGCTGATTTAGATGCTTTTTTTGCTTCAGTTGAGCAATTAGACTTCCCTGAATACAGGGGCAAACCTTTAATTGTTGGTGGAAAACCAGAAGATAAAAGAAGCGTTGTTTCAACAGCATCGTACGAAGCTAGAAAATATGGCGTTCATTCAGCCATGCCTACATACAAAGCATACAAACTTTGCCCGAATGGAATATATGTTTACGGTAGAATGCAAAGATATTGCGAACTGTCTTATGAAATAATGAAGATTTTTAGCGATTTTTCACCTGATGTTCAACAGATATCTATTGATGAAGCTTTTATTGATTTAACTGGAACTGAATTGCTCTTTGGAAAACCAGAAGAAACAGCCTTGGAAATTAAAAGGATAATTAAACAAAAGTTTGGATTGACAATTTCAATAGGTTTGGCAAGTTCCAAGTATTATGCAAAATTAGCTTCTGAAGTAAACAAACCAGATGGATTTTATTTTATCAAACCAGGTGAAGAACAAAATTTCATGCTTTCTTTACCATTAAAAGATGTTTGGGGTTTGGGTTCCAAATCAATTGAAGTCTTAAATAACAATGGAATTTTTACAACAAACGACATTTATAAAAGAAGCTTGGATTCTTTGTCATTTTTTTGTGGAGAAAACAGGGCTAACTTTTTATACAACATTATCAGGGGTGTTTCTTTTGAAACTTTTGACAGAGAGACAATATCACTTTTATTAAGCAATGAGACAACATTTCCTTTTGTCGTAACCGATATTTATACAGCTGTAACAACAATCCTAGAATTATGTCAAAACACTTTCTTTAGATTATTAAAACAAAAAGGGCATTCCAAAACTGTAAACATAAAGATTAGGTATGAAGATTTTTCCACAATATCCACTCAAACTACATTAGATAGAGAAATTCTAACAACAGATTCAATGTATGAAGTCATAAAAAATCTCTTTGAAAGCAAATATGAAAAAGGAAGAGGTATCAGACTTATCGGTGTTGGATTTGACAATATAACTTTAGATGAAAAGCCTTACCAACAAGATTTATTCTCAGACGACAAAAATCAAGATAAAAAACAAGCCGTTGAAAAAGCGATATTAAAATTAGAGGGAAAACATCCAGAGATAAAAGTCCACAAGGCGAGATTATTACGTAAAACAACCAAAGACCTATTCTATTTATGCCTTTTATTCTCTTTTTCAAAGAATAAATTGTTCACAGAGGAAACGACAAATCTTACAACAATAACATCAACGGGCGCTTCTTCTCTTCTACCCAGCACTTTTTCTGAAACAAAAAAAGAAAAAACAAAGACTTCATTATTTAATTGGAAGTTGAATGATAAGAACAATGTTGAATTTCTTGTTTCTGGATTTTGGAAAATGGAGTTTTCAGATTCACTTGACGCTGTATTTGGTTTTGACAATCCATTTTCGCTCACTTTCTCAACGCCTGTATTCAAACAAGAGATTGACCTATCTGTTTGGATTGAATTGAATAAAAAGTTTTACTTTCAAGCTGATTTTGCAAAAGAGTTCAAATATAATACATTTACATTAGGTTATAATGGTTCTAGTTTTTTAAAGACATTGAAAATCTCAAATAGAGGAATTATTTTTCCTGAAGATTATTCTGCAAATCAATTTAGCTACGGTGTTGGAGGCGGAAATAATCAGGCCCCTGGAATATACGCTCATTTTGAAGATACACAAGAAAAGCCCCGCTGGTCTGGTGATGTAATGTTCCGTTATGAAATGACCAAGACAAAGAATGCCACTTTTTATGGAAAGAACAGTGTAACAGATACAGAAATAGCTTTAGATAACTATATGAGTGGAAAACTTTTTTATATTCCTTCAACATATTATCTTCAAAATATTGAAGGTGTTTTTGTAGAATCAGAAAGCGGACTTTATTTGGATTCGCATGGAATTAGATATAGAAGTCTGTCTTCTTCAGAATATCAAATTCTACCGTCAACTAATGAAATAATCATTTCAAATGATGTAAAGACAACAATTTCTGGAAGCAGAAAAGCTAATATTATCGTTACATTCTATTCAGATTCAACAGCAGATTCGTTCATCAACAGTTTGGGTAGTTATAATAACTCATCATCTTTTTTAGGTGAAATTCAAACTTTTTTTACAAGCAAAAATGACAAGAATATAAAGTTATCTGATTTTGCTTATAAACTTAGAACAACAATAAATTCAAAACCAGCTGTATTAATTCAATCACCTGATGGTTTCTCACCTTTTGCAATTTTAAACAAATATGATTGTGGAATTAATTCAGAAGCTGATGTTTATGTTTCAACCCATTACACACAGACTACTTCATCTGATTATGACGCTGTTATTTCAACAGATGATAATTCCTTCACCTATGAAAACTTTTTTGACGAATCGCATGTTTATGCAGATGTTTACAACGTCAATTCTAAAACAACGTCTTATTCTTCACCTTCTTCAAGATATCCATTCGCTGACTCAAACCCGGGAGTTTATCTGTCACTTTCATCATCTTCAGATTTAATATTGCTTTTAAGGTCTTATTCACCAATAAATGATTTCTTTTTAAGTACAGAAGCAATTGCAAGTAGCATTAGAGTTTATAAAAACAACATCTTGGATAATTCATTTACTTTTTCTTCACAAAATGGAACAGTAAAACTAGCATCAGCTGTATCAGAAACTGATAAAATCTATATAACATGGGAAGAAGAGAATTCAACTCTAAACAATGGTGCTTTGTCTGGTGGAATTGGATTCATCTACAATTTCTTACCTTCATTAAAATCAGATATTTCAATCACAGCAAGATGGCCGCTTTCACCAACAGTTAATTATTCTTCATATGATGACGCTCAAAATGGATTTGTCGCTCTTTCTGGAGGAATAAATTATACAGGAAAATATTTTTCAATTTCAGATAGCTCTTCAATTTCATTTCGTAATAATAACACAACCGGAGTTTTACTAGCGGCTTCAACAGATTCATCTTATTCTCAAACATATTATTTAACATCAACTTCTGGTTATGTAACACTGAATGAACCGATTTTATCTTCATCATCTTTTAGCACAATTGAATTAAAATCTATCAATAATGGAACAATCCAATATCACACAGGTATAAGTGATACCCTTATAACAGGTTATGCAATTCCCCTAACTTGGAATTTTGCCAGCCTGGATGAAAACTGCACGGCATATGCAAGCGTTGACATTAAATTAGACGAAGGAACTTTATTAAAAAACTCGTCTGAATTAGAAATTGCAATGAAACCTTCTTTTTCTTCAACAAATAATTATTCTGTTTATTTGCAACTTGGTATTGAAGCTTCTTCCACTATTAAAGGCGAAAGTTCAGAAAGTATTCCAACTTGGAAAATCTCAGATTCCACAGATTCCAATACGTTATCTCCAATTGATATTTCATCTTCTTCTTGGCAGGTGTTAAAAGTTTCAATTCCAGATAAATATAAATCAAGATTATCTTCATATCATGACGCCAGGATTATCGTTGTAAGTGAAAATCTTAACAAATCATCAACAGCATTAACAGGATCTCTTAGTGTAGGCCCATATTCACCTGTCATACAAAGTTTAACAACAACTCAAAGTAATGAAATCATTGCCACAACAAGCACGATACTAAATATTCTTTCACCATTCACACTTCTTCATGTTAAAAACATAAATTATGCTTCAAAAATCGAATGGTCAATAAACAATGATTTATTAAGCAGTTCAGATTCATTTATTTCTGCAGCATCTTATTTTGAACCAGTTGATTTTTCTTCTTATGAAAATATCAATTTGGATTTTTATTATAAAAGTTCAAAAACTACAACACATATTGAATCAACAGATCCAGGTTTGATATTAACACTTGATTCCAACGCCCAATATCTTGACGACGATTCTGTAGACATTGCATTAGAACTTCAACTATCTCCGTCAGCCTTATTACGGACAGTGTCATCTTCAGATACATTTCATTATTTAACAATCAACACCAAGAATTTTACAGTTTATCTTGATGGCGTAATTATTTCTCCAGATGATTATTCTCTTTTTATAAATAAATCAATTGTTCCAAGCAGAAGAAAATTCAAGATAAATACAATTTTAGGTTCCACTTTATATAAAAAAGGTGAATTTGCTATCGGGGACTTGTATTTTGATGATATTTCACCAGAAGCAGCTGTTCAAAACAAAATCTCAACCTCTTTCATAAAAAAAGACGACATCCTAAAGATTAACGATACAGCTATCATCAAAAATCTTGAGTTAAAAGGAGAATCAATCCAGTCAGCATCCGTAAAAACAAATGATTTATCAGACCAATCCTATGCAATAGACAGTTCTCTTTCATCTTCTGTTGAGTTATACAAATTGAATCTGGCTTTTGATACAAACATCATCTATGCCTCAACAAATTCATCAGATACAAACCTAATAAATTCAATGGTACATCAAATCTCAACAAATTCGCCTTTGTTGAATATAATTTCTTTTAATGAGAATTACAGATTTTTAATAAATGACAAATCGATAGAGAAAAAGAACACATTGACAACAGATTTTTCTAAATACAAGATTCCTATCAAATTGAATTTGGAAACAACAGGAAAATCCTCATCACAACAACATACACAAAAATCAATCCTATCAGTGGGATTCAATCTCAATCTAAAGAATTTTACAACTGATTTTAATTCAAGCCTCACCCTTTCTCAAAAAAGAAAGAAATATACAAATGAAGCAAAATATAACACTAGCAATAATTATTTAACAGAATGGATTAATATTTCTAATGTAGAAATTTCCACTGGATACATAGACTCATCACTCAGAAATGAAGTTTTTGAATCAAATCTGAGTTTTAATTTTCTTAATTTTAAACCAATAATTAAATATACACTTACAAATCAATACAAAAATGTAATAATCAGTTCAAATACAGATAATTCGAATATAACTGTAACACTACCGTTAACTTTTAATAATAATTCACTCACTTTTACAGCAACAAGAAATGGTGGTGGAACTCAATCTTCAATTACAGGTTATTCATACGTTTCTGATATGCAGTTATTTTCTCAAACTATGCAAAACAGGCTTTGGTTTTATAACACACTACCTTTTTATGATATGTTTGCAACAGAACTTCCAACATCACTCTTATTTTATTATAAAAGTTCAGTTTATTATTCTTCTAAATATGAATTGAATTACAAAAGAAAAACTTCTGGAACTATAAAAGAGTTCTTCATTCCTTCATCAATCAATTTATCAGCTTCTCGCGATATCAGAACTTCAGAAACCATAAGTGATATCTATCAATTTCAACTAACAATGAGCAATACGGCTATAAACGTTTTTGGTCAAAAAGGACGACTTCCAATCTGTTCATGGTTTACAAAGGATGAATACGTCAGTTCAATTGATTTATCACTAAAACTGACATCTCAAGTTCCAACATTCAAAGTTTCAACTTATTCACAGGCTTTAATTTTCTTAACAGACATCAATGTTTTAAAATTTGGATTGAACCTTGCATATGAAACAGA
>CAYFND010000017.1:24931-26400 GCA_964344405.1 uncultured Treponema sp.
GGGACAGGAACAGCAAATTTAGTCCTTTTGTTTTAATAACTCAATATTTATTTCCCAAAACAAAAAAAGTTGATTTCATAATAACAAGGACAGACAACATTAACATTGCACTTTCTTCTACAGATTCTGTTTTTTCTCAAGAATATGAATACACACATTCAACAAGTTTGTCGTTTTTGAAAAACTATTCGCTATCTCTTGGTTTGGGTGGTAAATTCTCATACATTCAAGATGAAAAAGAAACATTGGCTTTCACAATCACAATAGGTGGAAAAATTGATTTTTAAAACCTATTCCAGAGGAGCAAAATATCCTGTTTCATCTCTACCGCTTCTGTTTAACAAATAAACTTCTGTCTCTATAGGTAAATATGATTGACCGAAATTCTTTTGAAGTGATGATGTATATGAAAATTGATATATTCCATAAGGTTGGTTTATAATTTCAAGAATTACATTGTTCAATCCTTCCGGTCTGAAAACATAATATAACTCACCTTTTGTATTATTAATTACATAATCCAACTCTGAAGCGATTGCATTTTGAGCCAGTTGCACCATTGAAAATCCAATTGAATTATTATTCATATAGGAAGTTATTTCATTCAAACTGTATCTAGAAAAAGAATTTCTTGAAATTGAACCATCTGAAATTAAAATAATTGAACGTTTTTTTGCAGCATTAATTAAATCATTTGCAGCCAATCTTACAGCCAAATCAAGAGCGACATTATCAGCAGTAATTTTTTTCATTGCATTTACTTTAAAATTTTCAACACCAGAAGGTCTGCCTTCATATTCTATAACCGGTATGTTTCCAGCAGAAATAATTCTAAGAGTTCCTTCGTTGTTCATTGAAGCCGCCAATTCTCTAACAGCAGCTTCCATTTCTTGTTCAAAACTAACAGATTCTGACGATCTGTCAATTATCAGCGTTATATCAGCACTTTTATTATTAGAAGCGGCACCAATAAATTGTAAGTTTGAAACAGACCTTTTATTCTCTGTAAAAAAGAAATTCTCTTTTTGCAATCCAACGACAGGCTGTCTATGTCTGTTTTCAACCCTTAATTCAACATTAACTTTTGGAAAGGCTGAAGCATCAATTTGTTCAATCTGCACAAACAGACCGCCAACAAGCTCTTGCGTCTTTGACATTACATAAACTTCATTTGATGTAAAATCTGAAACTATTACATTCTCATTAATATCAGGAGAAGCTGTTGTTACTCGTGACGGAGCATTTCCTGTTCTAACATAATCAAAAGTTGCACCAGTTACAGGATCAACAGAAATAATCTTGTTTTCATCACAAATAATAAGGGAATTATTCCATTTCTTAATAGATTCAGGTTTTCTGAAAGTTTCATTTTCAACTAAAGGCTTTATATAATTTCCAGATTTATCAAATTCATAGATACATCCATCAACATTATCAGCTACAAAGACACTGTCATTAAAAATTGCTAT
>CAYFND010000017.1:26410-29177 GCA_964344405.1 uncultured Treponema sp.
ACCTTTCAACCCTTTAAAAGCACCTTGTTTCTGACCAAAATAAAATAATCCATTTCCATCTTCATCAAAAACATCAATCCGTCGGTTTCCATAATCAGAAACATAAATCCTACCTAAGGAATCCTCACATAAATATAGCGGACAAACAACCTGTCCATTATTTATCCCTTTTGAACCAATGTATTTAATAAATTTTCCATCTTCGTCTAGAACAGCAAGCCTGTCTCCAGCACTTTCAGACACGAGTAAGTTGCCATTAGACAACCTTATAATATCAGAAGGTCTGTCAAATCCGTTTATAGGCCCCGTAATTCTGTTTAGAACAACACCATTGATATTCATCAACAGCAATTCATTTGTATTATATGAAACAACCCAAATTGTACCGTTCGAATTAGTCAATACAGAGATGGGACCGTTGAATACATTATTTCCATTATAAAAACCTTGAAAACTCCCAGCTTCTGACAAACGTTGCGTTTTTGAATCAGACTCACCTGTCACTCTTCTTTCTTTTACAATTTCAATTTTATTGCTTAGTAATAAATCACCATATCCGTTTGTAACTGCAGACTGCCAATTAGCTAAAGCCTCGCCTTCCATTCCAGATTTATAATATGCCTTTCCAAGCCAATCCAAAATTAAATTATCATTTGGTAAATAAGATAGAGCTTTTTCAAATTGAATTATTGCTTCATTAAAAGAGCCTCTATAATATGACTGAACGCCTCTTCTAAAATCTTCAGATGCAAATCCTTCATCGCTACTTCGTATTCCTTCTGAAGGGATTGCCATTCCAGCAGAAGAAGTTGTCGTTTGAGCAAAAATACACGAAATCAGAAAAAACGAAGCAATCGTTTTAGCAATAATCTTTTTCATTAATATCCAGCCTCATTCACAGTTTTTATATGATCTGCAATTTCTGTATTGTTTGTATCTATTTGTTCAGCTTTCTCTAAATATTTTCTAGCATCATCATAAAGCCCCAATTTGTAGTAAACCCATCCTAAGGAATCAAGGTTTGCAGCAGAATTTGGATTGATTTTTACAGCCTTCTTACATAAAGACAAAGCTTTTGTTAAATCTTTACCTGAACAAGCAAGTACATACCCCAAACCGTTAATTGAAGTTTCATTTTCAGAATCACTTTCCAACGATTTTTCATAATACTGCAAGCACTGTTCTGTATCATTTTGTTCCCATGCAACATAGGCAATTGCCGCATAAACAGAAGCAGTCATATATCCAGTTTCCAAAAGTTTGTTTAATTCAAAATTTGCCAATCTCTTTCTGCCTGATAAAGCATAAATCACAGCAAGCAAAAATCTACATTGAAGTACTCTTTCTAAATGAGTTCCAGAAGTTACAACTTGTTCTAGATACAACAAAGCATCTTCATATTTTTGAAGTTTTGAATAACACAATCCTAAATAATAAGTTAATTCAGTTTTATCAGCATTTGAATCTGATGGAATTGAAAGAAAAAAAGCAAGCGCATCTACATAAGATTTTTGCTTATATAATTGAATTCCATGTCTTAATACATTATCTTCCATAATATTTCCCACCAAATGTTATTTTATATTGATAAATGAAAATCGTCCACTACCTGCCTGCAAACTGGATTTACTTCAACTAAAGAAATTGATATTTTCTCATTCTGGCATATACCATAATCAGATGAAGGTATTTTTTCTGTTTTTACAATTGACGGAATTAGTGTTGCTTTAATAATACCGCTTTCTGTTTTTAATCCAAATGAATCGTTATATTTTCTTTCACAAAGTGACGTTGCGTATTCAATTCCTTTATATTCAGGAATAGCATTTGCATTTACATTCACAAAGGCATTTTTATTCTTTTGCGCTAGTTCTACAAGTTTTTCAATATTTTTTGATGCAAATTTTGCTAAAGGTGAATAAATTGATTTATCATCAGGATTTTTATCACATATATCCAAACTAAAAGAAACAGATGGACATCCTAATAAAACAGACTGTCTAGAAGCAGCACACGTTCCTGAATAAATAATATCTGAACCAAGATTCGGACCATTATTAATTCCAGACAAAACAGCGTCTATCTTAAAATCAAAAAGCTTGCTTCTTAAGCCCAAAATAACACAATCACTTGGATATCCTGAACAACTCAAAATATTTTCATTAATTTTTTTTACATCAAGTCCATTCCACATAGAAAGACAATTTGATACTGAAGAACGATTTGTGTGAGGGGCCAAGATATATACATTATGATAAGGTTTTAATTCTTCATAAAGCGTATTGATTCCAGCTGCTAAATATCCGTCGTCATTTGTAAGCAATAAATTCATTTTATACCTTTACGAGGAAATTATACTTGCTCCATCCGATGGTTCAATTTCATAACATTCCGGATGAAAACCAAATATCTTTTCATATTCTGCTAATTTTGTTTTAAACTTATCTATATCACTTTCTCTAAGAATAGAATATAAACATCTTGCAAATCCCTTACCTGTTATTCTTCCACATGATACAGGATTGCTTATCATTTCCAAATTTGGTTCCAACTCATTCACTCTTTTTAAAATCCAATCAATTTCAGGACATGATAAATCATAATAATCCCTCATACTCTCATGACTGTGATTTATAGAACGAGCAAATTTGTAAAAGTCATTTTTATCAAGTCCGTCAATAGCTTCAAGAACATCACCATGTTCCCTCATGATACATAGCAATTTTCTTCTGATGTCTTCACTTACTACAGAAATGACTTCATTTAT
>CAYFND010000018.1:0-17262 GCA_964344405.1 uncultured Treponema sp.
ATAAGGATATTCTTTTACGATTTTGAGCTGTGCATCTGGATGATCAGCATCACGAGTACCTGTGTAATCAAACTGAGTCTGAACATAAGTAAAACCGTTAATGCGGCTGATAATCTGAGCGGCGTCTTTTCCAAGACCGTTCAAAATAACGCGTAACTTGTTTTTGCGAACTTTGTTAGCATTAGCTGCAATTTTAATTGCACCTTCAGCTGCAGCAAAAGATTCGTGTCCAGCAAGGAATGCGAAACACTGTGTTTCTTCGCTCAAAAGACGAGCGCCTAAGTTTCCGTGTCCGATACCAACTAAACGGTCATCAGCTACAGAACCTGGTAAACAGAATGATTGTAATCCTTCACCAATAGCAGAACTTGCGTCTGAACCAGAAATTGTTCCAGCTTTTTCGCCTTTTTTGATTGCAATTGCAGAACCTAAAACATAAGCCCATTTTGCATCTTCAAAACAAATCTGTTGTGTTTGTTGACAAATTTCATAAGGGTCGAAGCCGTTCTTTTTACAAAGTTCACGAGCGTCTTGTAATCCTTTTTCGCCTTCAGCAAAACCGTATAATTTTAATGTTTTGTTAATCTGTGGAATGCGGCCTTCGTAATCTTCAAATAATGACATAATTTATTCCTCCGTATTCCTATTCTTTGCGTGGGTCTATGAATTTTACAGCACCTTCTTCAGGTGTGATACGTCCGTAGTGTGTACGAGCTTTTTCCATAGCTTCTTTAGGATCCATACCTGCTTTTACAGCATCCATGAATTTACCAAAGTTGATAGTTTTATAACCAATGATTGCGCCGTCTTTATCAACTGCACATTGTTCAACATAACCTTCTGTCATTTCGAGGTAACGAGGACCAGTTTTGCGTGTAGCAAACATTGTTCCAACCTGAGAACGGAGGTTCTTTCCTAAATCTTCAAGAGAAGCTCCAACTTTTAGACCATCTTTTGAATATGCGGATTGTGTACGACCGTAAACGATTTGTAAGAAAAGTTCACGCATTGCTGTGTTGATTGCATCGCAAACAAGGTCAGTATTCAATGCTTCAATGATTGTTTTTCCAATAAGGATTTCAGATGCCATAGCAGCTGAGTGTGTCATACCAGAACAACCAATTGTTTCTACAAGACATTCCTCAATAACGCCGTCTTTAACGTTAAGTGTAAGTTTGCATGTACCTTGTTGTGGTGCACACCAACCGATTCCGTGTGTAAAACCGGAAATGTCTTCCATTTTTTTTGCTTGAACCCAATTTCCTTCTTCAGGAATTGGAGCAGGACCGTGATAAGCAGCTTTTGCTAGTGGACACATATGTTCCACTTCTGCAGTATATTTCATTATATGCTCCCAAAAGAGATTTTTATTAATATAGCATTTTTATTGATTAAATACAATAATTCATTCAATTGTTGGACGGACTAAAAACCTTTGCAGACAATTGATTTTACTGGTGCATCGGCCATTTTTGCTGTAACTGGACATTTTGCCATGTATAAAAAGAAGATGTCTTTTCTGTCTGGTAGATAAAGTCCTTCAAAATTGCCTTGTCCTTTAGAAATTATTACATCAGCTTTATAGAATAAGTCTTTGAATTCTGCAGAAACGCAATCCAATACAGTACCGGCAGATTTATCACCATTTGTGATTACTGTAGCTACTTCGCTCATTGCAACGTCGTCGGCATCAACTGTTGTAACATCATTCATAACTGCCATTCCGCGAACTGTGTAGTGAACTTCAATTGAAGGAAAAAGTTCCTTTATAACTTTGATAAACATTTTATCAAGGGCTATCTCACCACAATTATCGCCTAGCCACAAAAGTGTTTTTGATGACTGCAATTTTTTGTAAAGTTTTTCACTATCATCAACGCCGAATTTTGTATTCTGGATTTCTTCAATTTTCTTTTCAAAAGTGTCAAAGTCTACGGTGTCTGGAGCGGCAAAATCAATTAAGTTTCCGGCAATGTCTGAACATAAGGCAAGTCTAAATTTTTCTTCAGGAGTTTTTAATTCTGCAATTTGTTTTTCTATGTTCAGTGAAATAGAAAGAAGCTTTTTGTTCAAATACAATTTTACACTTCTGTACAAATCGCGTTCACCAAATTGTTCGGACATGATGTCCCAGGCTCCACCTACCAATTCAGGTGTGGATTTTGAATAATCAGCGTTTGCAAAAAAAGAAAGAACTTTTCGTAAAGTGTCTTTTTCAGTTTTGTCATCAATCTTGTTAATTTCTGCAAGAAGGGGAACTTGTTTTACTATGCATGACGCACATAAAGAGGAAAATTTCATATCGAAAATATATCAAAAGAATCAATTTATTTAAATAAGTATAAATAAATGACTAAAAAAGTTCTGGTTGGAAAGACAAGTTGCTTTCTTTTTCCAAAGGAAACTCGTGCAAATAATCAAAAACATCGTTATCCATTAGAATATTGTGTTTTGCGCAGACTTTTCTGGTGAATTCAACAATTCTTCTGCT
The DNA here is from genome assembly GCA_964344405.1 of uncultured Treponema sp. GTDB lineage: Bacteria > Spirochaetota > Spirochaetia > Treponematales > Treponemataceae > Treponema_D. The sequence goes on from CAYFND010000018.1 coordinate 2,492, forward strand.
GTCTGGGCATGGTATTTCGTAATTGTTGTGAAAGTTTTCTATGTATTTTTGCTTCAGTCCGGGAAAATGCTTGTCCAATTGCTTGTAAAAATATTGTCTGTCTCCATCGCGGAGTGTTAGTCCTGCTCCAAAAAGAATAATTCCTTTCACATTTGATTCAACACATTTTTTTAGAAGGTTTGACGCGTTTTCAAAAGTTCCGTTTATAAAAGGTAGAAAAGGGGTTAGCCAAACAACAGTTGGAATTCCTTCATCCTTCAAAATATTCAGCACTTCAATCCTTCTGCTTGTAACACAAACGTTTGGTTCAACTATCTTGCATACATCATCATCAAAAGTTGTGAGTGTAATTTGAACAACGCATTTCGCCTTTTGATTGATTGACTTCAGCAAGTCTAAATCACGCAGAATCATGTCGGATTTTGTTTGAACGGCCAGTCCAAAACCGTATTTATCAATCAATTCAACGCATCTTCTTGTAATTTCAAGTTTCTTTTCAAAATGAAGATATGGATCAGACATTGCACCTGTTCCAATCATGCACTTTTTCCGTTTTGATTTTAATGCTTTTTCTAAAAGTTCAGGCGCATTCACTTTAACGGCTATGTCCTCAAAGATTTCAGAATCAGTTTCTTGACGATAGACAGTACTTCGTGCATCACAATAAATGCAGCCGTGGGTACAACCTCTGTAAACGTTCATTCCATTTTGAGGAGATAAAATTGATTTTGCCATAACTGAGTGCATTTTCTAACCTTAACACAAAAAAATGATTTATAGAAATAATCTGACATACTTTTTTTGTATATCAGTTGATTCAAACAAAGTATTGGATATAACAATTTTTCATTGGTACTCTGTTCATACTAAGAGGTTTTAGAATGATTACACAAACAGCTGGAAGAGATGCGCTTGGAGAATTTGCTCCAAAGTTCGCACAATTGAATGATGATGTTTTATTTGGTGAAATATGGAATAGGGACGACAAGCTTTCTTTACGGGATAGAAGCCTTGTAACTGTTGTTGCCTTGATTTCTAGCGGTATAACAGATTCATCTTTGCAGTATCATTTGACAAATGCAAAAAAGAACGGAATTTCAAAGTTGGAGATTGCAGAGATAATCACTCATGCGGCGTTTTATATTGGTTGGCCAAAAGCGTGGGCTGCTTTTAATCTTGCAAAAAATGTTTGGACGGAAGAAAGTTCAGAAACAATTGATGAAAGAGCCGCTTATGAAAAAACGATTGTCTTCCCGATTGGAAATACAAACGATGCTTATGCGCAATATTTTGTTGGACAAAGTTATATTTATCCTGTCTCAAAAACACAAGTCGGCATTTTTAATGTAACATTTGAACCTTCTTGTAGAAACAATTGGCACATTCATAACGCGGAATCTGGTGGCGGACAAATATTAATCTGTATTGGTGGAAGCGGTTGGTACCAAGAATGGGGAAAAGAAGCTGTAAAAATGAATCCTGGCGATGTTGTAAATATTCCAACTGGTGTAAAACATTGGCACGGGGCGGCAAAAGACAGCTGGTTCTCTCATTTGGCAGTTGAAGTTTCTGGATTCCGTTGTTCTAATGAATGGTTGGAAGCTGTAACAGACGAAGAATACAACAAGTTATAGTGAGCTTAAAATGACAAAAGAAGAAGTAAGCCAAAAATATAGTGTTCCCCTTGAAGTTCTTGAAGAATATGCAAATTGGGGTTTGTGTAGTTCGGTAAAAGAAGTTATGAACGATTGGCAGTATAATGAAACAGATTTGGAGCGCTTGAGCATGATTATGACTCTTCATGAAACTGGTTTTGATAGTAAGTCTGTGGAAAAATATATAAAATTGATGCTTAAAGGTAAATCAACAGAAAATGAGAGGCTTCTAATGCTTACAAAAAGAAGAAATGAATCTCTTGATGAAATCCATTTTAAAGAAAAACAGATTTCTTGTTTGGATTATTTGCGTCATAAGATAAAATCATAAAAAGGATGTTTGAAAAGTGAAGGGAAGATCAATTTTAAAAATAATTGTAGATGTTTTAATGTCTGTTTTGATGTTGGCGTGTATGTCCGGGCTTTTAGCCGGAGATTTATTGCATGAGATTTTTGGAACTGTTTTATTTGTGGCTTTTATTGTTCATAATATTATTAATTGGCGTTTTTACACTTCACTTTTTAGTGGAAGATATAATGCTTTTAGAATTGTACAAGTTGTAATAAACCTTCTTTGTTTTGTCTGTATGGTTTTGCAGGCTGTATCTGGAATAATCCTTTCTTCTTACATCTTTTCATTTTTGAATATTCAATCTGGATTTTCATTGGCAAGAAAGTTGCATCTAGCATTTGGATATTGGATTTTAATTTTTACATCAATTCATCTTGGATTTCATTGGTCAATGATTATGGGAAAAATGAAATGGAACAAGGTGAAAAATCAATTCATTGTTTGGACTTTACGAATTGTGGTGATTTTGATTTCAATTATCGGTGTCTACTATTTCTTTAAGAATCAACTTCCAATGTATATGTTCCTTCGTGTTCATTTTGCTTTTTTTGATTTTGAACAACCGTTGGCACTTTTCTATTTGCAGTATTTGGCAATCTCTGTTTTTTGGGTAACTGCTGGCTTTTATCTGAAAAAGCTTCTTTCAAGGAGATAAAGTTATATTTTGGTGAAGATTCTTATAATTGAATTTCATACGTATATTTTATATAATTAAATATTATGGATTTATTGAAAAAACTTGAAGAATGTAGTAGTCGTTTCAAAGAAGTTAGTGAAATAGTTATGGATCCTAATTTAGTAAAAGATCCAAAAAAATATAAAGATACAATGCGCGAACATGGTTATTTAAGTGAAGTTTGCGCCCTTTATGATGAATACAAAAAACTCTTAGATGGCATTAAAGATGCAAAAGAATTGATTACAAACGAAGATGATGTTGATATGAAGGAGATGGCTCGTGAAGAGTTAAAATCGCTTGAAGACAATCAACCTGTTCTAGAAGAAAAAATCAAATTAAAGTTAGTTCCGCCAGATCCTCTTGATGAAAAGAACATTATTCTTGAGTTAAGAAGTGCTGCAGGTGGTGATGAAGCCAGTCTTTTTGTTCGTGATTTGTGGGAAATGTATTGCCATTTGGCAGAACGAAAAGGTTGGAAATGTGAGACTATGGAAACTCAGGAAACTGAAGTCGGTGGTTTTAACAAGATTTCAACATCTATAAGCGGAAAATTCGTTTATGGTACCTTGAGGTGGGAATCTGGTGTTCACCGTGTACAGCGTGTTCCACTGACAGAAAGCCAGGGTCGTTTGCAAACTTCAACAGTTACTGTTGCCGTATTGCCAGAAGCTGAAGAAACTGAAATTGAAATCAAAGATAGCGATGTCCGTGTTGATGTAATGCGTGCCGGTGGTCCTGGTGGTCAGTGTGTTAACACAACTGATTCCGCTGTTCGTCTAACTCATATTCCAACTGGTATTGTCGTTATCCAGCAGGATGAAAAATCTCAAATTAAGAACAAGGCGAAAGCATTCCGCGTTTTAAGAGCCCGCTTGTTCGATTTGGAAGAAACAAAAAAACAAGCAGAACGAGCTGATGCAAGAAAGAGTATGGTTGGTTCTGGTGCTAGAAGTGAAAAAATTAGAACTTATAACTATCCACAAGATAGAGTTACAGATCATCGTATAAATTACAGCCAGCACAATCTTCCTAGCTTTATGATGGGAAATATGGACGATATGCTTGACGCCTTGAATGTTTATGCAAAAGAAGAACAGTTAAAAGCTGATATTTCTACGTTGGGCGAATGACAATAAGAGAATGTAAAAATTTCTATCAAAAAGAACTTCAATCTGTTTCGGCAACGCCTTTGCTTGATATTGAAGTTCTTTTGTGTTTTTACCTCAATTGTGATAAAACATCCCTTCTGTTAAATGATAGCAAGAATTTAGAAGTAGAAATTCAAGAAAAATTAGAAAAAGCTGTGGAATTCAGAAAGAAAGGAATTCCTGTCGCATACTTGATAAATCAAAAAAGTTTTTATGGTCATAATTTTTATGTGACAACTGATGTGCTCATTCCAAAACCAGATACAGAGACTTTGGTGGAGAAAGCGTCTTTTTTAATAAATGAGAAAATCAAGAAAAACGAATCAATCCTAACAATTTGCGATATGTGTTGCGGAAGCGGCTGTATTGCAATTTCTGTGCTTTTATCATTATCTGAAGATTATAAAATTCCATACAAAAAGTTGCCAAAATTTATTCTAGTTGATATTAGTGATAAGGCGTTGGAAATCTCCAAGAAAAATGCAGAAATTTTGTTGGAAGGCAGACTTTTGGAAAGAGTTCGTTTTATGCGAAGCAATCTTTTTGAAATGATTCCATACAAATTTGATGTGATTTTGACTAATCCGCCGTATGTTCCTCATTCCATGGTGGAAGAGCTGCTGAAAGACGGAAGAAGCGAACCTCGTTTGGCTTTGGATGGCGATGTTGATCAATTTGGAAATTATTCAAACACTGACAACGGGCTTGCAATCATCAAAAGAATTATTTATGACTCAACAGAACGTTTGGCTCCTTTTGGTTTGATGCTCATGGAAACAGGCGAGTATAATGCAGAGGAAAGTGAAAGAATGGGGAAGAGGTTGGGTTTTAAAACTTTAATATACAAGGATTTAAATGGACAGCTGAGGGTTGTTCAATTTGAAAGATAGATGTTTGTTAAATAGAAAAGCCAGGTTTGATTTTTATTGTTCAAACCTGGCTTTTTTTTAGTCTAAAACTTCAGCTTTTGTAAAGAAAAGTGATATTCCTTCATTTGGAAATCTCTTTTTAAGAGCGATAACACATTCTTTGATAATTTGTGCTTGCTCTTTATCTAAATAAGCAAAAATTACAAAGTTTTGTTCTGGCCAAACTGTATTGCCCAGCTTTCTAGTTTTTGTACCTTTTCCAGAAACTATTGGAATTATTGTATATTCAATTCCTTTGATTTCTTCTTCCAACAGTTCCAAAATATCGTCTTCTACAGACTGATTACTGATTATTTCAGCTCTATATTCAAAATTCATATAATCTCCAATTAATCGTTGTTATCAGTTTTTTCTTCATCTTTATTGATTTTAAGAATGTTTATTTTTCTTTTCTTAATGTCCTTCTTCTTCATTACAAGTGAATAAAGAACTGGGATAATCAATAAGGTTACGAATGTACTGGAAGTCAAACCACCGACTACAGCAACACCAATAGGTTGAACCATAACAGATTGACCTTCAGTAGCAAAGCACATTGGGAGCATACCCAAAATTGTTGTTAATGTAGTCATCATAACAGGTCTAAAACGGCTGACTCCGGCCTGGAAACAAGCTTCCATAACAGGAATGTTTCGTCCGACAAGAAGGTTTGTATAGTCAACAAGGATAATACCGTTGTTTACAACTATACCAACAAGCATAATCAATCCAACCATAGACATGAGCGAGATTGCTTGTCCTGTAATCTTGTAAAGGAAAATAACACCAATAATCAAGAACGGAATTGTTGCAAGGTTTATTAATGGAGCTTTGAATGATTCGTAAGTTGCGGCCATAACACCAAATACAAGTACAATCGCCATCAAGATAATCTTCAAATAAAGCTGCATCTGGCTTGTTGTGTCCTGCCAAGAACCTTCATAAGTTACAGAAACATTGTCTGGAATGATAAATGAAGAGGCAATTCCGTCTTTGATTTTGTTTTCAACAACGTTTGCGTTTTCATCTGTAAGAATTCCTGCCGTAACATGGATAATTCTACTTCTGTTTTCACGGTTTATAGAAACTGGTCCGAATCCTTTTTTAAGTGTAGCAAAGTTAGCTACAGAAATCATGCCGTTTGTTCCTTTTACGTAAATTGATTCCAAATCTTCTACTGTCTTTCTATCATTTTCTTGATACATAACTACAACGCTGTAATCTTCACCGTCTTTTCTGTAAGTTGAAGCAGTTTTTCCGTTTATTGCCGCGTTGATTTCATTAGCTACAGTTGTAACATCAACACCAAAGGCATAAGCTCTTTCCCTGTCAATTACAACTTCAACTTGAGGCAGACCTTCGTCCATATCAATTGTTGGTTCGCTACAATCACTAATTCCGTTTATTACAGTCATGATATTATTTGCAACATCCATTGCTGCATCCAAATCTGTAGAACGGATGGCAATATCAATATCGTCTCCCATCATCTGGGCTCTGAAACCTCGTCCGAATGAGAATGTAGCTCCAGGGAAGTCTGCAAAGTGGGCTCTAAGTTTGTTTTGAATTTCTGTTGATGTCAGCGTTGTGTCATCTGGCAGCGTAATTTCAATGGAACCTTTATTTGAAGAAGTGCTGCCTCTTCCTCCACTACCTATATTTGTAGTTATTGTGTCATATCCTTCAATTTCATCTTTGATTATATCTTCAAATTGAAGAAGAACAGCTTTTGTATTTTCCAAAGGTGTTCCAACAGCCATAGTCAAACTCATTGTGATAGAATCATCATGACCCATCGGCATCATGTTGATTTGCATTGTAGGAATGAAGACAACTGCAATTACGAGGATACAAACTGCAATTACAATTGTAACAAGTCTGTTTTTAAGTGCGCTCTTTAATATTCTTGAATATACTTTTGTTACCTTTTCAATTATCTTCTGGAAAAAAGCATACATATTCTTTAGAACGACATTTGTTACAGGTTTTTCATTTCTGTTTGATAATGGAAGGAATTTTCCAGCCAAAACAGGAACCAAGAAAATAGCTACAAGTAGTGAAGAAACAAGCGAAATTACAATAGTAAAGATGATTCCTTCAAACATCTGGCCAAGCATTTCAAGTTCAGAAATATAGAACAAGAAAGGAATGAATACACAGATTGTTGTCAAGTTTCCAGAAATTACAGACATGAGCATTTCTTGCGAACCTAAGATAGCTGCAATTTTTGGTCGGGCTCCACGCTGCCTGTAGGAATATATGTTATCAATCATAACGATTGACGCATCTACAATCATACCAACACCAAGGATAAGTCCTGTAAGTGTCATCATGTTCAAAGTGATTCCAGCCATACTCATACAGAAAAGTGTGATGATGATTGAAAGCGGAATTGAAATTGAAATAATAATTGTACTCTTAAAATTCTGAAGGAAGATGAACAAAACAATTACGGCTAACAAAAGTCCCTGCCATGCAGAATTAATCAAAGTGTTGATAGTTTCACGGATTGAAGTTGTTTCATCCTGGATAATTTCCAATGTGATATCAGGAGGAAGTGTTTCTTTTAATTCGTTGATTTTTGCATAAACGTTATTTGCAACTGTTACAGTGTTTGCGTCAGATTGCTTTGTGATAGAAACATAAACGCCCGGTTCACCGTTGATATATGCTTCTGAAGTAACGTCCGCATAACCAAAATATGCAGTTCCAACATCGCTCAATTTTACATCGTAGCCATTAACTGTAGAAATTACAGTATTGTTGATTTCATCCAAACTTGTATATTGACCGGTTGTCCTTACGATATAGTCTTTTTGACCGTCTTGAAGTTTTCCTCCACCAAGTTCCAAGTTTTGTTTTGATAAAGCTGAAGCGATAGTTGTTACAGTAAAACCATAAGCTTCCAACCTGTTCTGACTTAATTCAACCCTAACTTGAGCTGTACGTCCGCCCATTACATTTGCTTCACCAACACCGTCAGCTTGTTCAAGAAAGTCTACAATTGAATTTTCTGCAATTTGTTTTAAGTCATTTACAGAGCGGTTTCCTCTGATTAAGATTCTCATGATTGAGGTTGAGCTTCCAGAGAAACGCATAATCGAAGGTGTATCAACATCATCCGGCAAGCTTCTGTTTACTCTTTCAAGTTTATCCCTAATGTCAGAAACAATAGAATCCATATCACTTCCATAGGCAAATTCCAATTCAACAGTGGAACTACCTTCTGATGAAGTGGAACTCATGCTTTGAAGTCCGTTCAAACTTAAAAGAGCGCTTTCTATAGGCTCGGTGATTGTTTTTTCAACTGATTCAGGACCAGCGTTTGTGTAAGTAGTCATTACCATGGCTACAGGATTATCTGTTTCTGGAAAAAGGGCGATTGCTATCTTTCCTAACGTAAAAATTCCAAGTAATCCCAAAAGAACGAATACGATTAATGTTAAAACTGGGTGATCCAGCGTTTTTCTTGATATTGACATTTAATACTCCAGTTTATTTATTCAAAATATTTACTGTTGCGCCATCATAAAGTTGGAGCATTCCTTCTACAACAATAACCTCATCTTCAGCAACACCAGATTCAATCTGAATAACTCCGTCAATGTTCTTGCCTGTTGTTACCGCTCTTTTTTCAACTGTATTGTCATTTTTTACAATGAAGACATATTGATCATCATTATTTGTTACGATTGCGTCCTGTGGAACAACGATTTTTCCACTATAATCACGTGTCCAAAGTTTGATTTTTGCAAACATTCCGGCATTGATTCGTGAATCTTTCTTTGTAAAGTTCAAAATTACTTCTTTTGTTCTTGATGCAGAATCCAAAACTGGTGAAATTCTAACTACAGAAGCTGAAAACTTAATTCCTGGATAAGCTTCAAGTGAAATATCAGCTTTTTGTCCAATTGCCAAGTCAGAAACATAACGCTCTGGGATTTTTACTGTAATTTGAAGGTTGTCTATATCACCAATTGTTGTAAGAACAGAACTAGTTGATACTTTTGAATTGATTTTTAATGGTGAAGACAAAATGCTTCCGCTGATTGGTGCTAAGATTGGGCTTAATGCGTAATAGCTGCCTGGTTCTGAAGGGTCAATTTTTGCAATTACATCACCTTCGTTTACATGAGAACCAAGAGAGATGTTCATTTCAACAATTTTTCCACCAATAGAAGGGAATACTTCAATTGAACTTTGAGTTTCTACATCGCCACTAGCTGTTACAAAGTCTGTGATTGTTTCAATTTTAGCAATCTGTGTATTAACAGAATATGATGATGTTGAAGCTTTTCTTGTTGTGGTTGCAGCGGCAACAGGAGCGCTTCCGCTTGGTGCTGAACCTTCAGCAGAACCTTGTCTTCCACCTTGTCCAGCTGCTCCAGCGTTTCCCCCAGCTGCTCCAGCGCCACCGCCTGCGTTTTGACCGCTTTGCATTCCACTTGGAGCGCCGCCCATTCCACTTGGCATTCCGCCAGCTGAACTAGAACTACCTGATGTAATATTTATTACTAAAATAATAATTATTGTTACTAATAGTGCAGCCAGAACGATTATAGCTGTTTTTAATTTGTTGTTATTGTTTTTGTTTTCTGTAATTTCTTTATTTTCCATTTTTTTTCTCCAATGTTATTTATTTGTTTCTTGGCCTAAAGTTCCAAAAGGAATTCCCAAAGTGTTTTCCAAATCAAGTATTGCTGATATGAGTGTGTAATATTGAGATTGTTGTGAGTTCTTTGCCTTCATCAATGAATCTGAGGCGTTTTGTAATGTAAGTAAATCTTTTGAACCGTGATTATATGCGGTAAGAGTCATATCATAAGTTTTTTGTGAAAGCTCGACATTCTTCTGTAAAGAATCAAGTTGCAGCTGGGCTTGTGCAATTTGATTTAGATAGTTTTGAATTTCTATACTTACATTTGTTTTTTCATTTTCTAGTTGTAGCTGCAAATCTTTAACAGTTGTCTTTTGTGATTCAATGCTCATTGCTCCAGATGACCAAGGCAGGTAGCCGTCAAGAGGGATTTTTAATCCTATAGAAAGTGAACTTGAAGAACCCCAAGATGAAGAGCTGCTTGTTCCCCAGTTGCCAGCTGAATAACTAGCTGATGAACTTCCAGAAGAAGAAAGTCCGTATGACCAACTTGCTGTGATTGTTGGTCCCCATGCAGAAAAACGAGTTGCCAGCAAAGAGTTCTTTGCACTTTCAATTTGATTTTCAATTGTAACAATTGAAGGAATCTGGTCTAAAGTGGAATCAACTGTAATTGGTGATTTTGGAAGTGCGTCCTCCAAAGAACCTTCAAGTTCAATTTCAACATCTTGCTCTATTCCAAGAATCTGTTTAAAGCTTGCAATGTTGTTTTCATAGGTGATTACAGATGAATCAAGTGTTGGTTTTAAGTTTTCATAGTTTACTTGAGATGTAAGCAGATCCAATTCAGAAAGATTACCTTTATTATATTTATCAAGGTTTAGATTGTATTGTTGTTCCGCAGTTTGAAGATTTCTTGTTTGAAGTGCAATGTTTTCTTGTTGATACAGAATACTATAGAATGCCTTTCTTAAATTCAATTCAACAGTTTTGATGGCTTGTTCATATGAATATTTTCCATCTTCATAATTTAAGTAGGCCGCTCTAATTGTTGTATAAACAGAAGGTGTCAAGTTCAAGCTTATACTTCCAGTCAGTGAATAATTAGCATTATCACCGGGAAATAAACTTCCTGTGTTGGAACTAGAACTAGCTGAAAAGTTTTTATAATCACTTACAGAATATCTATAGCTGTCATTTTCCAATGAATCGCCATAACTTCCACTAATGCTGATTGTAGGACTTAAATTGTTCCAAGACGTAGCATTCTTCTTGGCAAGTAAATCAAGAGAAAGTTTGTTGCGTTTTAAAGATATGTTATTATCTGTTGCAAGCTGAATTGCTTCCTCAATACTGATTTTCTTTACCTCTGATTTTGTCTCAGCTGAAAACACCGATTCAATTAAGAATAATGACAAAATAATAATAAAAGTTGTTTTTTTCACTTCAAACCTCTAAAATTTTACTATATATAGTATAAAGTTTCTTTTTGTTTTAATATATTTGATAACAAACAAACTATCAAAAAAATACTGTTATTTTTTCATACATAACAAATATTTATTATAAATTGAATTTTAGTGGCGGATTATGAGAAATTTATAAGGGGGAACTCGTATGAGTGTAGAAGTTGTATTTACTTCTGATGAAAACAATCCAGAAGAGTTATTGAATGAATTTTTTAGTAGAAATGCTTATTTTACAGAAGACGAAAAAGTTGAAATAAAAAAAGCGTGGAACTTTCTTCTAGAAAAAAGCCAGGGAAAATTACGTTCTTGTGGTAGTCATTATTATCTCCATCCCCTCAGAATTGCCAATATCCTTGCCCAAAACAAACTCGATGTAAATACAATTGAAGCCGCTTTGTTACATAGTATTTATGATTTAGGCGTTACCCCGGAGCAAATAAAAAGCTTGTTCGGTGAAGGCGTTGTAAAAATAATTGATGGAACAGCCAAAATAATGAATGTTTCAAGCAATACAAAGACAATTTATCAATCTGATGCCGTAAGAAAAATGCTATTGGCAATGGTTGATGACGTTAGAATCATCCTTGTAAAGCTTGCTGACCGTCTGGATAGAATCCGCCATATCAAAAGCTTGGAAAAGAAAGAACAGAAACTCCTTGCAGAAGAAATCATAGATATCTGGGCGCCTTTAGCAGATAGGCTTGGAATGCAAACTGAAAAAAACGAGTTTGAAGATTTAAGTTTAAAATATACAAATCCGGCTGTTTTTCAACAGATAAAGGCAATAATTTCTCAAAAGAAAGAAGAAAGAAAACTTTATCTAGAAAAAGATGTAAACAAAAATAAGGAAGCAGCTGCAAAAGAAGGTTTTGAAGTTACAATCACAAGTCGTGCCAAACATTTTTATTCAATTTATCAAAAAATGCGTAAACGAAATAAAGAACCGGGCGAACTTTTTGATTTGCTGGCCCTTCGTGTTTTATGCAACACAACAACAGAATGCTACACTTTGATAGGAATAGTTCACAGTTTGTGGAAGCCTCTAGAAGGTCGCTTTAAGGATTATATCGCCATTCCAAAATCAAACGGATATCAATCTTTGCATACAACTGTAATGTGTGATGACAAACCTTTGGAAATTCAAATTAGAACTTACGAAATGCACAATATGGCTGAACATGGAATTGCAAGCCACTGGTTGTACAAAAAAGGCACAAATAAAGATTTGGTCGAAGCCGACAAGCTTGATATTTTTAACAAATTGCAAAAATTAAAGGAAACAAGCAGTCTTACAGATGAAACATCTTTTCAAACTCTAAAGAATGAACTTTTAGGTGATGAAATCTATGTCTTTACACCAAAAGGCGATGTTAGAAAATTACCAGCTGGTTCTACGGCGATAGACTTTGCTTATGCAATTCATAGCGCAATTGGTGAAAAGATTGTCGGTGCAAAAGCCAATGGAAAGATTATTCCTTTATCAACACCATTAAAGAACACTCAGATTATCGAGATTCTCACAAATCCACAGGCTCATCCAACTGAAGCTCAATTAAAACTTGTAAAAACATCAAAAGCCCACCAGAAAATCCACTCTTGGCTCATGGTTAATGAACCTTCATTTTCTGACACTTTGAATATGCCAAAACCAGAAGCAGATGAAAAACCTGTAATCAGGCAGAGAAAGAAAAGAGCTAAAGATGGTGAAGAACACGTAGAAAGTTTTAATCCAAACAGAAAGGTAAAAATTGACGGTTCTATTAATTATGTGTTCAATTTTGCAAAGTGTTGTAAACCAAAATATCCAGATCCAATCGTCGGCTATATTTCAAGCCAGCGCGGTGTTTCTGTACACCGTGCCGACTGTTTGGTTTATCAATCAATTCAAAATAAAGACAAAAGAAGTGTTGATGTAACTTGGTATGAAGAAAAATAGCTTTATCTTTAGAATGTTTTGTATGTAATATCTATTGATTTAGCTGTTTCATTTACAGAAAGAATAGTTGCTGTTCTTTGATAAGTAAAAGAAGGGAAGCAGTATTCTAAGAAATTAGTGTGATTTACGGCTTGTGTAGAATGAACGTGTCCGCAAAGAACGTCTTTTACAGAAGTTGCCCCGAATAGAGAAATCAAATTATTTCTTTCTGTAGTGTCTTGAAGACAGAATACAAAGTTTGAATAAGAAAGAGGATAGTGCATCAATACAACTTTTGGATTTGAATCAAGGTACATTAATGTTTGTAAAGTGTTGTATTGGTCTGTTCCAAGTGTTCCAGAACCAGTGTCTATTGCATACCAGCTGAAATTCTTTGTTTTGAATCTATAGAAAGATGTTCCAGGTTCATTTGATGCAACCCAGTTGTCCCATCCAGAATTGTACAAATCATGATTTCCAACAACGTTGAATATTTTTAATCCGTATTTTGATTTTAATGTGTCTGCAAATGTTTTGTATGCCGTGCATTCGCTTGCATATCCATGATCAGTCTGGTCACCAAGACAAATGTAGAATTTTGGATACTCAGGGTCTGTTGTAAGCATGCCGTCTAAGTAGTTGTAGAGTTCGTCAACAGGAGGAACTGTAGTTGAATTTCCAAAGTGAAGGTCTGTAAGGACTAATACTTTATATTGATTTGGAAGTGTTGCTGCCGTTGAAGAAAAGTCAAAGTCTAAGAATGTAGGAGTTCTTGCTGTAACAGTATTTGCATAATAAAGCAAATTATCAGTGCCATAACTACAAGAAAAAAGTGTTAAAACACCAAGCAGACTTAAAAACGCTATAATTTTTTTCATATTCTCACCTTAACAAAAGTATTAATCTTTAATTCAGAAATAGTTGGAGGAACGGTAAACATATCCACCATCTTTATTTTAACATCCGCGCCAAAAGACAAATTGTTTATTACATTCAATTGAAATCCTGTTGTAAAGAAAGGTGTTCCAAAAAGAACGTAGTCATAATAAGTTGATGATTCAAAATTAAAGTAAACATCTATCCAAGGTGCGATCGTCCACAAAAAATGCAGATTGATTGCAACAGAAGTGTTTTTTAATGTTTCATTCTTGTGATAAAAAGAAATGCTGTTATCAATTACTGTAGCTATTTTTGCAAAATAACAAACTCTTCCGTCAAATCTGAAAATCGGTCCTTTATGCCAAGAAAAATAAACTCCGGCTAAAATATCACTTTCATAGGAAGTGTTGAAATAGTTGTAATAGTGATATGTAAAACCGGCTCCAATGTTTACAATTCCGTAAAAAGTTGGTGCATAAACAGCTTCTGTAACAATATCCAAAGTGTTTTTAGAAATTCTCACTCCAATATTTGTGTACAATTCATCCATTGTTGCTGTAACAGAATTTGACAATCCTATATTTTCAAATTTCAAATCCTTTTTGATAGGAAAGTCAACATCAGTCCTTAATTCAATCTTTGGTTTTTCAACTGTAAAAAAACTAATTTGCGCAAAAAGCTGAAATCCCGTAAAGAATAAAATCATTAATGTGAATAATCTTTTCATTCTTTTCTCCATTTTTTATTCGGCAGGCTGAATATTTATCTGCCAGTTTCTCTAATCTGTCCGTCTTTATATTCTGCATCCAGTATTCGTAAAAGTGCAGCTGATGAAAGTTTGTATTTTGAATAGAAAACACATTCATGACTATCGCAAACCCAGTTCAACAAAGTTCCTGTTTCTGGATTAATAATCTGCCAGTCACCTTTTTCTACGGATAGAGAAACTGTTTCTGGTGAAATAAGTTCAATCTCTGTATCAGGTGAAAACTTGTTCAACGCTGTCAGTGAATACATGAACCAGCCGTCTTTTTTTTCAAAAGGAACGACATTTCTATCCGGATGAAGCTTTAAATCTTCAAGTCTGGCTTTTTTTGCATTTGGATGAAGGGCGTTCAAATCATCTGTAAAAGATTTATAATTTTTTCTGCCCAAGTTGTAAAGTTCAT
>CAYFND010000018.1:17272-28199 GCA_964344405.1 uncultured Treponema sp.
TACTTGCTGTCGGAAGCTCCGCTCGCAGTTTTATCTGCATCACCTTTATTATAGAAGAATCCCGTTGTATTCTCTCTGTGGCTCACGTTTTCAAGTTCATCAATATAAGGTTTTGCTTCAGCTGATGAAATTTTACCATCAAGTGCATCAAGAGCTTTTCTGTAAGCGCGTGTAACCATTGCAACGTAATAAACGCTTTTCATTCGGCCTTCAATCTTTAAGGAATCAATTCCTGCTTTCTTCATGTCGTCCAAATGTTCAATCATCCGCAAATCTTTACTGGAAAGAATGGCTGTAAAGTCTTCACCTTCAAAAACAGGAAAGTATTCGTCTGGACGTTGATGTTCACGCAAAAGTAGATTTCCAGATTCAGCAAGTTGTTTCGCTCCGTTTGGTTTTGAAAGTACGTCATATTCCCATCTGCATGTGTGTGAACAAAAACCGCTTTGTGCGCTTCTTCCCGTCAAATAGGCGCTCATCAAACATCGTCCCGCGTAAGCAATGCACATTGCTCCGTGAACAAACGTTTCTATCTGCATATCAGGATTTGAATCCTTTATACGCTTGATTTCATCAAGAGAAACTTCTCGTCCCAAAACAATTCTCTTAAAACCGATTGATTTATACATTTTTACAGCTTCACTATTAACACAACTAGCTTGTGTACTTAGGTGAAGTTCTGTGTTCGGAAAGTTTTTTTGCAAAAGTGGGACAATGCCAATATCTTGAACGATAAAGGCGTCAATTGGATATAATTTGAAATAATCTATATTCTTTTTTAAGTTGTCAATGTCATAATCGTGAAAAGAAATATTCAAGGCGCAGTGAAGTCTTTTCTGAGGATATTGTTTTTTCAGTTCAATAACTTTTTTGTATTCGTCTTCGTAAAAATTATCAGCTTTTATTCTTAATGAAAATTTTTTCAATCCAATATAAGCGGCATCAGCTCCATAAGCATATGCGTATGAAAGTTTTTCCACGTTTCCTGCTGGTGATAAAAGTTCCATTTTAAGCCTCTGATTTTATACTATGTTCAAGTTTTGGTTTGTTTTGAATTTGAATTTCGCCTATTTCGTTGTCTGTTACAGCTTTTCCAATTTTTTCTATTGCTAAATGAGATTCAGATAAATATTCATCTGCCATTTGGAACATAAAGCACATGTTTGGCCATATATCAAGTTCACATTCGTTTCCAAGAGAAATTAACTTTTGAGAAAAAGCTTTAGCATCATCTAAAAGAATCTCTTTTTCACCCATTTGAATAAAGACTGGAGGAAATGAAGTTAGTTGTTCGTCAGAAGCCAGCAATGGTGAAATAAAAGGACTGTTTGTGTTTGTTTCATATGTATAAATCAAACTACTTCTTCTTAAAATCTCATCAGACATAATTTCATCAGATTTTTTCTTTGCTGATAAAATTGACGAGTTTGGAGATATATCAAGCCAAGGAGATAAGAAAATCACTTTCTTTATACATTTCTTGAATCTTTCCCTAAGGTTGAACAAGAATGCGCAGGCAATTGAAGCACCGGCTCCGTCTGCGGCAATAATTATTTCTGGTAAAGAAGGATGACCTTCGTCGGCGTTTAGTGAACATGAGATTTGTTCTTCTGTAAAAAGAGCCCTAAAAACACTTTGAATATCTTCTATAGCTGAAGGGTATGGATATGTTGGAGCCAATCTGTATTCAGGAACGACAACCCTGCTGAATGTTTTGTTTGCAATTGAAGAACAAAAACTTCTCCAAGCTAATTTTGAACCGCCAATAAATGAACCGCCGTGGATATATAGTGTGACTCTGTTTGATGAATAAATTTCTGGAACAAGGATATCACAGTCAATATTTCCATATTTATACTCTGTACATTCAACATTATTTGGTAAAAAAACTGTTTTGTATTCCTTGTCTATGTTTTTTCGGAATGTTTCTGGGGTGATTTTTGAATTAAAAGTAAGAAGCTTTAGTTTTTTTATAGCTCCTTTTCTGTCATTTTGAGCGGACATATCAAAATTATAGCAAAAAAGAGAAAAATTTGCTACACTCAGTGAAAATTCAAAGAAAAGAGTTTAAAAGTGCCAATCAAAATTCATTCAAATCTACCAGCTGTAAAAACATTGGAAAAAGAGAATATCTTCGTGATGACTGAAAAAAGGGCCGTCAGTCAGGATATTCGTCCGCTAAAAATCGCCATTATCAATTTAATGCCGACAAAAGAAGTTGCAGAAACTCAGTTTTTACGCCTTTTAGGAAACACTCCTCTTCAAATAGAAATTTCTTTGATTAGAATGGAAAACCACAAATACAAGACAACAGGTCTGCAATATCTGGAAAAATTCTATATTCCTTCAAGTGAAATCTACAAGCAGAAATTTGACGGAATGATTATCACCGGTGCACCAGTTGAACAAATGGATTTTGAAAAAGTTGACTACTGGAACGAATTATGTTCAATTATGGATTACGCAAAAAATAACGTATATTCAACTTTGTATGTTTGCTGGGGGGCTTTTGCGGGGCTTTACCATTTGTACGGAATAAACAAGCATCCTTTGGATAAAAAATTATCCGGAATCTTTATGAATGAAAGAAATGTCCAGAATGAGCCTTTACTCAGAGGTTTTGACGACACTTTCCCAATTCCCCAATCGCGCTATGTTACTCTAAAAAAAGAGGATATTGATAAAAATGAAGATTTGATGATTTTGTCAGAATCTGCTGAGGCTGGAATTTCAGTTGTGAAATCAAAAAACAACCGTGAGATTTTTATCACAGGTCATCTTGAATATGATACTTTGACTCTTTCTGAAGAATATTTCCGCGATATCAAGAAAGGACTGAAAATTTCTTTACCAAAGAATTATTTCCCAGAAAATAATGTAAACAGAATGCCTACAAGCTATTGGCGGAGTACAGCCCATCTTTTTTATTCAAACTGGTTGAACTATTACGTTTATCAGGAAACGCCATTTTCATTTATATAATATTGCAAAAAAAAGCCGGTTTTATTTCTAAAACCGGCTTTTTTTATTTAACTGAATTCTTACTTTTTAAAAGCTTTTTCAATTATTTCTGGTGAAACTTTTGGTGTAAAAAGTGAGACAACTGGAACAATAATAAAAGGCACGATTATTGCAATTGAAGCTGCCAGTGCGGAATTAGCTGGTCCAAGAGCAATCGTCAAGATGATTGCCGTTCCTGCTCCAGAGAAAATTCCTGCATAAGATGCTGCTTTTGTAATCTTCTTGCAATAAATTCCAAGCATGTATGGTGCCAAGAAAGCTCCAGATAAAACACCCCATGACAAAGACATGAGCGTTACAATAAAACCAAGCTGCAATTTTGAAATAATATAAGTTGCAAGGATAAAGACAGCACTTAATGTACGCATTAAAATAAGTGAAGATTTTTCATTCAAATCTTTATGAAGATAACCTTTGTACAAATCTACAGTTATTGCAGAAGCACTTACCAAAACTAAAGAAGCCAAAGATGACATTGAAGCTGATAAAACTAGAAGCATAATGACCGCAATTAAGAATTCTGGAAGCTGAGTAGAAAGAAGTGTCGGAACAATCATATCGTAGTTGATTCCGCCGTTAGCAAGGCGAGGAACTGTGTTTAAATCAAAGAATACGTGACTTAGCGTTCCAGAAAAATATGCACAGATTCCAATAATCAAAGCAAAAATTGTTGTAATTATAGTTGCTTTTGGAATAACTTTTTCATTTTTGATGGCATAGAATTTTTGAACCATTTGAGGTAGTCCCCATGAACCAACGCTTGTCATAAAAATCAAAGACGCGACAGTGAGCCAAGAAGGTTGCTCTGCAACAGGGACGTGTTGTTGGTAGTTCACGTTGATTTGAGTTATCGCAGTAGAAAGTCCGCCTGCTTTTGTTGTCAAGACAATCAACATTACAGTGGCACCACCAAGCATTATAAAGCCTTGAATAAAGTCAGTCAGCGTTACGGCAAAATATCCACCTAGAACAAGGTAGATTCCTGTAATCACAACAAGAATGATTAAAGCAAAATCAAAAGAAATTTTAAAAGTCGATTCAAAAAGGTGACCTAGTCCTTTAAAAATTGAAGCTGAGTAAGGCAGAAGGAAAACAAAGATAAGGACGGCTGAAATCATCTTGATGTGTTCGCTTCCATAACGGGCTTCAAGAAATTCCGGCATTGTCATTGTGTTTAAATTTTGAGTCATGTGGCGCGTTCTTTTAGCAAGGATCAACCACGCGGCAAAAGCTCCAAGAAGGGCGTTTCCAATTCCAATTAAAACAGCTGATAAACCAAAACCCCAGCCTTGTTTTCCTGCAAATCCAATAAAAACAGTTGCAGAAAAATAAGTTGTTCCGTAAGCAAATGCAGACATCCATGGACCAACCGAGCGTCCGCCCAAAAAGAAATCGTTTAGTGTTGTTGTTTTGCGCATACCCCAAATACCAACGCAAATCATTACTACTAAAAACAATAAGAGGAGAATTAAACTGTACATAGTTTTCCCATAAAGATATAAACATATCTTGTAAAATGAAATATCGGCACCAAATAAAAGTGTCGGTTCTGAAAATAAAAAAAAGCCGTCTTTAATTATATTGCAGTTTATAAGTATTTACAAACGAATATTTCTATTTACAGTATTATTAAAAGAAGTTAAAATTAACTTTGAATAAAAATTAGGAAGTATGTGAATTTTATGAAACAACTGATGTTAGGAAATGCCGCTGTTGCAAGAGGTTTGTATGAATCTGGATGTTCAATTGTGTCTAGTTACCCGGGAACACCAAGTACAGAAATTACTGAAGAAGCTGCAAAATATAATGAGATTTATTGTGAATGGGCTCCAAATGAAAAAGTAGCCTTGGAAACAGCCTTTGGCGCATCTTTGGCAGGAAGACGTTCTTTTTGCGGAATGAAACACGTTGGATTAAATGTTGCCGCTGACCCTTTATATACAATTTCATACACAGGTGTTAATGCCGGTTTGATTATTGGTGTTGCTGACGACCCTTCAATGCACTCTTCTCAAAACGAACAGGACTCAAGACATCACGCAATTGCTTCAAAAATTCCAATGCTTGAACCTTCAGATTCAGAGGAATCAAGAAAATTTGTAAAAATTGCTTACGAATTATCAGAAAAATTTGATACACCAGTTTTATTCAAAATGTGTACGAGGGTTGCCCATTCTCAAAGTGTTATTCAAACAGAAGATAGAATTGAACCTCCATTAAAGGAATACAAGAAGAATATTCAAAAATATGTAATGGCTCCGGCAAATGCAATCAGAAAGCATCCGGTTGTTGAACAAAGGATGAAGGATATTGCTGTATGGTCAGAAACAAGTGGAATTAATAATGTTGAACTTCAGAATTCAGAAATAGGAATTATTACATCTTCAACAAGCTATCAATACGTAAAGGAAGTTTTTGGTGAAAGTGTAAGCATCTTGAAACTTGGAATGGTAAATCCTCTTCCAGAGAATATGATTCGTGATTTTGCCAAGAACGTAAAAAAACTTTATATAATAGAAGAACTAGACCCAATTATAGAAAATTACTGTAAATCACTAGAATTGAATGTAGAAATTCACGGTAAGGATATTCTTCCTATTTGTGGTGAATACAGTCAGAACATGATAGCAAAAGCATTCAATAAACCAGTAGACGAAGGAAAAATCATCAATGAAGAAATACCTGTTCGTCCGCCAATTATGTGTGCTGGTTGCCCTCATCGTGGAATGTTCTATGCTTTGAACAAATTAAAAGTTACTGTCCTTGGTGATATAGGTTGCTACACATTGGGTTCTGCCTCTCCATTAAATGCAATCGATATGACTCTTTGCATGGGCGCTTCATTCAGTAGTATCCACGGTTGGAACAAGGCGTTGGGCAAAGATGGTGAGACAAAAACTGTAGCCGTTATTGGGGATTCAACATTCATGCATTCAGGAATGACCGGACTTGCGACAATTGCCTACAATCAATCAAATTCAACTGTAATAGTTTTGGATAATTCAATCACCGGAATGACCGGACACCAGCAAAATCCTACAACAGGAAAAAATCTTTACGGTGAACCAGCTGGTCAGGTTAATCTGGAACTTCTGGCAAAGGCAATGGGAATCAATAGAATCAAGATAGTTGATCCTTATAATATTGAAGAATGTGAAAAAACTGTAAAAGAAGAATTGACTGTTGCAGAACCAAGTTTGATCATCAGCCGCCGTCCTTGTGTCTTGTTAAAAAGCGTAAAACATAATCCACCGTTAAAAGTTGTAGAAGATAAATGTAAGTCTTGTAAAATGTGTATGAAAATTGGTTGTCCTGCAATTTCTATGAAAGACGGAAAAGCCAAGATTGATGAAACGCTTTGTGTTGGTTGCGGAGTTTGTACTCAGATGTGCAAATTTGATGCATTAAAGAAATAACAGAACTTTTTTAAGGAATTTGAAATGATTAAGAACATAATGATAGTTGGAGTTGGTGGACAGGGAGCTTTGCTTGCTAGTAAGACACTTGGAAAAGTTTTGCTTGATGCAGGCTACGACGTAAAAGTTAGTGAAGTTCACGGAATGAGTCAAAGAGGTGGTAGCGTTGTAACTTATGTCCGCTACGGTGAAAAGGTTTATTCTCCAATTGTAGATAAAGGTGAGGCAGATTTTATAGTTTCATTTGAACAGTTGGAAGCAGCCAGATACACACAGTATCTAAAAAAAGATGGACGAATTATTGTTAACACACAACAAATTGAACCAATGCCTGTAATTACAGGTGCTGCAAAATATCCAGAAAATTTAATTCAAAAAATGAAAGATGAAGGTTTTAAAGTTGATTCGCTTGATTGTCTAACATTGGCAGAAAAAGCTGGAACCGCAAAATCAGTAAACATAGTTTTGATGGGCCGTCTTTCTAAATATTTAGACTTTTCTGAAGAACAATGGCTTTCTGCAATTGAAAAATTAGTAAAGCCGGCTTTTCTAGAAATGAATAAAAAAGCATTCATTACAGGAAGACAATAGAGATTGCATAAAAAACAAACTGCCATAGAAAGAAATGCTGCGAAGCTCTCAAAAAAACTTGGTGAAAATGCATCAGAAGATGATGTAAAGAAAGTTGAAAAAAACTTGAACAAGATGAATAGAGGCGTTATTTCCAAAGTTTGGGATAAAGTTTTAAGTCTGTGGCAGGCCTTTAATTCTCCAGATACTCCGGTTGTTTCAAAAATAATAATCATTGGCAGTTTATTGTATTTGGTTCTTCCTTTTGATGTAATTTCCGATGTAATTCCGGGGCTTGGACTTTTGGATGACTTTTTTGTAATTGGAATTACAGTGCAACAAGTTCTAAATATAACAGCTAAAACAGTTTACGAAATTGCAAAAGAACCAGTTGATAATTACGTAAAAGAAAAAATTCAAACAACGCTTAATGCATCAATAAAAAAGACTGTAATCAATATAGGCATTTCTTTGGTGGTAATGGCAGTTTCTTTATTAGTGATTATCTTTAAAGATTGGAATGTTGTCGCTTCTTTCTATATATCTTCTTTTTTATTAATAGGTTTGATTATCTGGAATCTATATAAAATGATTTTTAATATTCATAAAGCTTGGCCTTATATTGTCAGTGTTATAAAAAGCCGCAGCCTAAAAAAAGGAATAGCAAATCACGTAAAAACAGAATATAAAATCACGAATATTTATGAAAACATTGTGAATACAGGTTCTCAGTTTGTACCTTCTTTAAAGATGTATCCGCAAGTTGAAGAAATTGTAAATCACTATATAAAGTACGCCTTTAGAAAATTATTCTTGTTCTTTATTTTGATTGCAATTTATACAGTTTCTTTTTCATTTATAATTAAACCTTTTCTGTTTACTTTCTTCAGCGGAATTCAAATGAAAGAGATTTATCTGTATCCGTTTGTAAAACACTAGAAAATCAATACTTTACATATTAAAAAAAGGGGATTAAAATAATTAATTATGAAAGATGCTTTATTTTTTACTAACATTTTTACATCCTTTTATTTCTTTCAATTCTTTATGAAAGAGAACTTCGCCTTTGGGCGATATTAATTCTTTTATCAAGTTCTAAAACTTGAATCAGAAGATACACTTTTTAGCGTCAAAATCTTCTGTTTTTACGAAGCGCAAGCTCAAATAGTTAAAAAATCCAAAAAAATCAAAATATTATTTTGTAAATTCAATTTTTTTACAAAAATAGAGGTAATTATGAGTGAAAATTATTATCAGAAAGATATAGAAACAATGAGTGAAGATCAGATTAAAGACTTGCAAAGCAAAAGACTCGTTGAACAATTCAAATATGTTTATGACAATGTTGAATATTATAGAAATCGTTGTAAAGAGCAAGGCGTTAGTCCTGATGATGTAAAAGGATATCAAGATTTAGATAAAATTCCTTTTACTTGTAAAGATGATTTAAGGGCGACTTATCCATATGGACTCTTCGCTGTTCCAATGAAGGACGTTGTTCGTCTGCATGCTTCTTCTGGAACTACAGGTAAACAAATTGTCGTTGGATATACACAAGGTGATTTGGATATTTGGGATGATTTGGCTGCCCGTCAGTTGGTTGCAATCGGTGCTACAAAAGATGATTTTGTTCATGTTGCTTACGGTTACGGTTTGTTTACAGGTGGATTTGGACTTCATGGCGGAGCTACAAAGCTTGGTTGTACAGTAATTCCAATTTCAGCAGGAAACACAGCAAGACAATTAACAGTAATGCATGATTTTGGTTCAACAATTCTAGCTTGTACACCTTCTTATGCCGCTTTTTTAGGTGAATCATTAAAAGATATGGGACAAACTCCAGATTATATTCATTTAAAGGCTGGAATCTTTGGTGCTGAACCTTGGACAGAAGAAATGCGTGCTGAAATTGAAAAATCACTTGGTATAAAAGCCTATGATATTTATGGTTTGACAGAAATTATGGGTCCTGGTGTCGCTTATGAATGTAAAGAACAAAAAGGAATGCATGTTAATGAAGACCATTTTATTGTAGAAGCAATAAATCCAAAGACTGGAAAAAGTGTTCCTGATGGTGAAAAGGGAGAGTTGGTTTTTACTTGTCTTACAAAGAAAGCTTTTCCTCTCTTGCGTTTTAGAACAAAAGATATCGGTGTTTTGAACAGATGTAAATGTGGTTGTGGCAGGACTTTTGTCAGAATGTCAAAACCAATGGGCAGAACTGATGATATGTTGATTATCCGCGGTGTTAATGTTTTCCCAAGTCAGATAGAGACAGTTCTTTTGCAAAATGGATATCCTCCAATTTATGAAATTATTGTTGGACGTGAAAACAATACTGATACTTTTGAAGTTAGAGTTGAAATGACTCCAGAAAAATTCAGTGATGTAGTTTCCGAAGTAACAAGAAGAGAAAAAGAGTTGTCTTCTGCTTTGCAAACTATTTTACAAATTAAAGCAAAAGTAACACTTGTTGCACCAAAATCAATAAAAAGAAGTGAAGGAAAGGCAAAGCGTGTAATTGATACAAGAAAATTACATGACTAAGCTTGCACATTTATAATAAAAATAAATACCTGACAAAATGGTGTCATGTATTTATACAAAGTTTGTAAACAAACTTTTAGATATAATGTCATTTCTTACGAAATGACTGAAACTAATAAATAAAAATATTGAAATATTTTTATTTATTAGTTATAGGAGAAATTATGACAGTAAATCAATTATCTATTTTTTTAGAGAATAAACCTGGAACTTTGTTAAAATTTACAGAAGTCCTTGCAGAAAATAAAATCAATTTAAGGGCTATATCTTTGGCTGATGCTTCTGATTTTGGAATTGCCAGAATCATTGTTGACGATTCAGAAAAAGTTGCAGATATTCTAAAGAAAAATGATTATATAGTGAATGTTACAGGTGTTTTAATCATAGAGATTAAAGATGAAGCTGGAAGTTTGAATTCAATTCTTAAATTATTGAGTGAAAAAGGCAGAAATGTTGAATATATGTACGGTTTTACCGGACGAAAGACAAATACAGCTTGTATGATTGTTAGAACTACAGATGTTCCAAAAACTGAAGAAATATTAAAAGCAGCAAATATTAGATTGATTGCAAATGAGGAACTGAAAGATTTATAAAGAAAGAAAACTTGCGAGTTTAATCGTTTACTGTTATTCTAAAAAAATATGAAATTGCTGAATTCTTTATCTGATATTAACGTTTCAAGAATACTCAGATTGATTTGGCGGCAAAAAAGTATTAGTCGTATAGAAATAGCATCAAATTTAGGACTTGATAAATCAACCGTCACAAAAATTGTAAATTCTCTAAAAAACGTCGGAATTATATCAGAAGTCTCGCAGGGCGTTTCTGGACCTCAAGGAGGAAGACGCCCTGTATATTTGGAAATAAATCAAAATTTCGGATGTATTGGTGGAATAGAAATCAATCCTGAAAAAATTATATGTTGTCTAATAAATCTTCATGGTTTTGTCCTATATAGATATCAAGAATCTGTTAATCCTGATTTATATCAAAAGATTGGTCTTGAAGGTTATTTCAAAAGAGCTTATGAGAAAATAAAGACTGAATCAGAAAAACAAAAGATGAAGATGATAGGAATTGGTTTAGGAATTCCCGCCCTTGTTGATTCTGATAGAGGTATTATTAAATATTCCATTCCTTTATTAGTTACAGAACCGTTGTTCTTTGTAAAAAAAGTTTCTGAATATGTTGATGTTCCTATAACTGTAGAAAATGATGCAAGGTGTTGTTGTTTTGGTGAAGTTATGGTTTCTTCAAATCCTCATGTGAACAATATGCTTTTTCTATTAACTGAATATCGTGTTTTACAACCGACCAGCTTGTCAAAAAAGAATTTGCTGTTTTCAACCTTCATCATTTTGAAGGGGAAG